>JAOUBJ010000017.1:67500-135108 GCA_029860345.1 Candidatus Zixiibacteriota bacterium
ACTGAGCTATAGGCCCATTCAACTCGTACCGCCCATAATTGGCGGACGAATTTTTAAAATAGTCGGCTGAGACAAGAGTCTCTAATCGTGTCGGAGAATCGTGTCGCTCGACCTAAGCGTTGCTAAGCAAGCTTAGCACACCGTGCTCCTTAGAAAGGAGGTGATCCAGCCACAGCTTCCGCTACGGCTACCTTGTTACGACTTAGCCCCAGTCATCGGTTTCACCTTAGGCGCCGCCATCCCGTGAGGGTTAAGCTAGCGACTTCGGGTGCTCCCAACTTCCGTGGCTTGACGGGCGGTGTGTACAAGGCCCGGGAACGTATTCACCGCTGCTTGCTGATCAGCGATTACTAGCGATTCCTCCTTCATGGAGTCGAGTTGCAGACTCCAATCTGAACTGGGGTCGGCTTTGGGGATTGGCTCCACCTTGCGGTATTGCAACCTACTGTACCGACCATTGTAGTACGTGTGTAGCCCTGGACATAAGGGCCATGAGGACTTGACGTCATCCCCACCTTCCTCCAGCTTATCACCGGCAGTCTCCATAGAGTTCCCAGCATGACCTGATGGCAACTATGGACAGGGGTTGCGCTCGTTGCGGGACTTAACCCAACACCTCACGGCACGAGCTGACGACAGCCATGCAGCACCTGTGCAAAGGTCCCCGAAGGGAAAATCGGCTTTCACCGACGGTCCTAAGCATGTCAAGCCCAGGTAAGGTTCTTCGCGTTGCCTCGAATTAAACCACATACTCCACCGCTTGTGCGGGCCCCCGTCAATTCCTTTGAGTTTCAATCTTGCGACCGTACTCCCCAGGCGGGGTACTTAATGCGTTAGCTGCGGCACCGAGGGGGTCGATACCCCCGACACCTAGTACCCATCGTTTACCGCTAGGACTACCAGGGTATCTAATCCTGTTTGCTACCCTAGCCTTCGCGCTTCAGCGTCAGTATCGGACCAGAAAGCCGCCTTCGCTACTGGTGTTCTTCCAGATATCTACGCATTTCACCGCTACACCTGGAATTCCGCTTTCCTCTTCCGTACTCAAGACCTCTAGTATCGAGTGCAGGCTGGCAGTTAAGCTGCCAGTTTTCACATCCGACTTGAAGGCCCGCCTACGCGCCCTTTACGCCCAGTAAATCCGAACAACGCTTGCACCCCCCGTATTACCGCGGCTGCTGGCACGGAGTTAGCCGGTGCTTCCTCTGTGGGTACCGTCAGGTATCAGGTAGTTACGCCTGATATTGTTCTTCCCCACTGACAGGGTTTTACACACCAAGATGCTTCATCACCCACGCGGCGTTGCTGCGTCAGACTTTCGTCCATTGCGCAATATTCCCTACTGCTGCCTCCCGTAGGAGTCTGGGCCGTATCTCAGTCCCAGTGTGGCCGATCACTCTCTCAAGCCGGCTACCCATCGCAGCCTTGGTGAGCCGTTACCTCACCAACAAGCTAATGGGGCGCGGGCTCATCCTCAAACGGCAGATTGCTCCGCCTTTGACCACTTGATGATGCCACCTTGTGGTCTTATCCGGTATTAGACCTCCTTTCGAAGGATTATCCCAGATTCGAGGGTAGATTGCCCACGTGTTACTCACCCGTTCGCCACTTTACCGGGCCGGCCGAAGCCAGCCTTTCTCGTTCGACTTGCATGTATTAAGCACGCCGCCAGCGTTCGTTCTGAGCCAGGATCAAACTCTCCATAAATATTCTTATAGATTGTTATCAAATCCTGACGCAAACAAAACGTTTGCATCGTTCATAGATTCACAAAAATTAATAGAGTCTCAAAGTTTATAAAAAACTATTGGACCCGCGACACGAAGACAAGATTGAGTATCTCTTGTCTTCAGCACGACTATTTAGTTGTCAAAGAGCGTTCGATTCTACGGCCTGCTCTCGCAGGCAGGCGCCCAAAATACTGATTCGCATTGCTTTGTCAAGACATTTCTTTCAAAATGTCTTGTGGGGCCAAACTTTTTTTCGCTTGCGTATTCTGAGCGACTTTTTAGCGACAAAAAGCCCATTTATGGGCGGCCCCTTTTGTCGTAATAATATCGACAATATATTATACGACTTTAGCTTAACTGTGTCAAGCGAATGCGGCGGGATTTTGGGGTTGGCTGGCTCTCGGATGAGTCTCCGTAGGGCGGGTCCGTCTTCGCCTGCGCGCCGCGGCGTGAATCCGCCAAACAGTGCTTGGCAGATGTCCACATCTGCCGATGTCGCAGTGGGCGGCAAGACATACTGCAAACGGCACTAGCCCGACCTGTACAACCAATAACCGCAAACCTCATTTCCCTGCCGGCAATCGGATACTACCCTGTACATCAATCTTGGGTCTGTTGTCCTTCTTCGCTTTAGGCTTCTAAGTCGCAACCGCCTTTCTTAAGCGTATTCATTGTTGCCTATTACGGTGTTCGGATCCGGTTCAGGGTGGCAGCCGATCGTGTCCACATTGGAGATACTGGAATAGACATGGTGAATTCCGCGTGATTTGATAGCTAGCTGCACACGAAAAACCAAGCCCTCGTCGGTGGTTCCAGCGAAGGATTCGGAGCTTGTCTCAGGCACTGGAATCAACAGAGCCGAGACCACTTCCGACACAGGCAGCGCGCCTATCACAGTCTCCAAGGTCTTGTCGTCTACTGTCGCCTCAACTTTGTTCAACGTGCCGTCGGCCATCAAATCTACACTGGCGTCAGCGTTCCCGATAACCGGTCTTTTGGAATTGATGTAATATTTGTTAGTGTAATCGACCCTTGCTTCCTCTCGGAAGTCATTGGACACTACAATGAGGCCGGAATTGTCCTGCGGCCTGACTTGAGGATCGTAGCCTTGAATTGAATCAAAGAACCTGATTAGGGTTTCCAACTGCACCGATGGTATCGTCTGGTATCCGATAGCGTTCAAGTTGTCACGCAGACTGTTGAATTCGGTCGAGTGTAAAGCAAGTGTTGGCACTGTCTTCTTAAGTCTGTCAACCTCTATTGGCTCTTTGCTCGACAATACCGTAATTATGAGTTGCGAATCATACAAGGATTCGAGGAAAGTAACCTCCCTAACACACCCCCTTCTTGACATAGAAAGGAATGCCGGGCACCCCTTTGTAGTCAGATTTCCCTCTTTTCACAGTGAACACATGTCCACAGCCTACCGTCAAGAAGCACAAACAGATAAGCCAAACACTCTTGGTCATCACTGACCTCCTTCGATAAAGTTCATCGTTAACTCCCCTATGATATCAACGCGCAAACCGCCGTGCACTGTGGGCAGGCAGAGACCCACACCTACCCCTGGATGAAGGACCCAACAGGCTACCCTTTCACCATCGACCCGTTGAGCCAAACCGGTTTATGAGCACACCGGGCTATGTTAGGAGTGTTACGTTGAGATATTCGAGCACCTTATTGACATTGATTGCATACGTCCAGTTCTCCTGTTCGTACCCTTTGCGTAGCCTCTCCTGCCATCCACCCCATAGAAGAGCGACGGGATGATTCCCCTCTGTCGTCGCAATGAGCTTTCCACTGTCACCGTGATCCGAAAAAGCTCCTCCGGGATCTTCTCCGATGATGAGAAAATCGGTGTAGACGGACCACTTTTCGTCGTCGAGCCATTCGTATGCAAAGGCTGCAATGACTCCATGCTGTTTGCCTCTGGTACGACCCACGCCTGTCACTTCGGTACCTATTATATCCATTGAATCGTAGTCTACAGCCAGCGGTTCACCCAGCTTGTCGATGGAATGAACACCCGCCTTAATTGCGTTCTTAGCGTCATCGTTGACTTTGACAAACCCACAATCCACTCGCACCAACGCAAAGGCTTCGTCGATAATGTCGTCGTAATGTACTTCGTCCGGTTGGTACTCCAATTCCTTGGCTGTGCGGCCAATGGCAAACTGTCCCGGCAGGGGATGCGAAATCTGCCTACCGAAGCCGCCGGATACATGTTGGTTGGTTAGGAGTCCGACCCTTGTGTCGTCGTCGCGGTCAACCACGGCGCAGGCAGCGGTTCCAAGATAACCATCACCAAATTCGTCAAATGCTCCCAGTTGAACGCCGCCTACCAATCCAATGCGGCCTTGTCGAAGGTCTTGAACAAGTTCTGCGTTTTCGTCGCTCAACGGCGGAGGGGTCTTCTCTTCCTCAGCCTTGCCGCCCCTGACAACATCGGTAGGACAGTAGACCGTGTCTCCATCAATCGTCGCCTTAAGTTCCTTCGGCGCCTTCTGGTTCTTAGGTATCAGTCCCGGGTTGACCTTATCCGGCACGAATATGATTACCGCTGGTTGGTTGGTACTAACCCCACCTTTGTACTTGAATCCCAACGCACTCCCGAGATTTTGGTTGATTGAATCGATCTTATCGCGATTCTGGTCACGAATGATCATTAGCTCTCTCAAAGTGCTGGCTTGTTTTCTGCTACCGGCCTGCTTTTTACCCATGAAAAGCTCCTTCGTGATTTTGGTTATTTTAAGCCTCGCAAAAGATACGAACAGTGACCGCCGATTGTTGGCAACAAGAACGTCACATGGCAGATCAGGTAGGAGCATCCCTACAATCGTCCCAAAAGCTCCATATAGAGAGGGGAATACCTGCCACTCCCCTACACGTCCCAAGCCAAGCGAGTAATCCTGCTAACATGATGCTTCAATATGGCTAAGGGAGTCGTCGTTGTCACGCAAAAAGTTGTTGGGTGGGTGGCCGTGTCCTCACCCTTCGACTGCGCTCAGGGTGACAATGGGGGCAGATGTGGACGTCTGCCGCGCACAGAAATGAGATTGCCGCGTCGCTACGACACACGTGTCTTCGCTCCTCGCAATGACGCGCGAAGCGCGAAGAAGCCATTCATGGCCCCCTCGACTCCGCTCGGGGTGACAGGCTAGGGCAGATGTGGACGTCTGCCGCCCTTGGAAGACTGGATTCTGGCCTTCGCCAGAATGACTCAGACAGAGAAGATGGATTCCCGCCTGCGCGGGAATGACTAAGGCGGCGGGATCACAGTCCGCCGCGGCGGACTGCCCTACAAGACTAAGAGTCGGAACCCATTAGGGGGTCCCAACCTACGAAGATAGTTTTAACTTGACAATATCATCGATATTGTAGGTCACTTATGCAACAATGACTCTCATTCGTCGATTGTCCACCTTTGATAGAGTTAGTTGTGTCGGCAGTTAATGATAAGGAGGATCGGATGAAGAAGTTTTCCGGCCTGTTTCTGGCCTGTCTCCTGCTAATCTGTCTCGGGATCGCCTGCGAGAAAAATCAGGACGTCCCGTGGGCTGAAGCCCTTCCCGAAATCCCGGCCAGTTACGGCGAATTGGAGGCTGTGACATCGGTTCCGGAATATCCCGGCTGGTTGCAGTTGTGGTTCCAGGACGATGCGGGTACGATTCGAATCGTGCGCGTCCATTTGTTTGACAACGTGTTGCTCGACGATGTCAAGACCATTGAACGAACCGGATCGGTGGTAGAGGAGGTTGTCGAAGATGAAGGATAGCCACTACACAATCGTAAACCGCGCGCTGTTTCTGATAGCGGCCGCCATGTTCGTGGTAGCCATGTTGGAATGGGTGTTACGGTGGTTCGGGTATACGCTCACCTGGCTGCCCTACGGTCCGGGTCGTCTGCTTGAGTTGGCGGCTATGATGGCGGTCTTTGTCATTATGCTATTGCTGCGGCAGATTCGCGATATACTTAGAAGCAAATAGCCGGTAGCCCGAGTAACAATAGGCGTGGAGTTCATGCTTGGACTCCGCTTAGCATGAAGTCGGGTAGCCTGTGGGCTTGCCCCGGGCTTCAAGCCGTAAGTGAGCGGAAGGCAGGCTGATCGGTTCTTTAGAAATCCACCGCAAGCGGGTTGTTGAAAAAGGCCTGGCTCGCAGGTGGTGTTGGGCGACCCCGCCCGACACCTGCCGCCCAAACCAATGGCTGTCAGGCGAGTCACCTGACAGCACCTTCATCGCGAAGCACTTCACCTTGCGGTATTGAGGGTTTAGCAACAAACCGCAGGCAAATAGGCCGCCCAGAGGCAGGATCACAGGGAACCTGCTCTACAGTTCTGAATTGCGCACTCGCTCAAGGTGGAGGCAAACCGTCCGGAGTTGGATTGTTAAGTTGCGTCATTCGATGCCGGTGTTCTGCCTCTGTGATCCTACCTTCTGCCAGGGCAAGATTCGCCTCCGACACCGGGCGCAATTCCTCGTATTGCGCATTCGACAGTTTTATACCTACCTGACAAACCGGGCAGATGAGTAGAACGTCGCTCTCATAGGGAAACACCGGAATGAAAAACAGTGTAAACCAGACGGACCTCTTGCATAGGTGCCAGAGGTTTTCATTATTACAATTCTCGCACTTGTGAGCGATTGCGGGTCCGTGGTCCTTAAACTTCGTGTGCCCCCAGCCAAACAAGAAAAAGAAAGCGTACCTCCGTTCCAGGTTCGATCATTCAGAGACAGCGCGGAGATGTCAACCACAGACGCACAAACGTCACGAGTCACCTCCACGTTCGCTACTCTTATGTAAACCGACGGTAGTGACCCTCATGCTTATTGTCAAGCTCAAAAGGCTGGAAGAGGCGGACTCTTGATCCGGTTTCACACCAGGATGCTAAGCACCCACGGAATTGCGGCCTTGACGGATTTCGAAGGTGGGTTATCTTGCTGTAGACAAAGGTCTGTCCATGATTAGAAAGCTTTTCGCAAACAGTTGTATCGTTGTAGCAGTTGTACTCACGTTTTGTTCGCAAGCAGCAGCTCAGGAGTTTGAACTGACGAACAACTTCCTGATGAACCTGAGTTTTATCACCGGCACCGATCGGGGCATGCCGCAAAACCTCGACGACAATTTCGGCTGGATGCAGAACCAGGGTTACACCCATCTGCGCTTTTTCGGTATCTTTCCGGGCGGTGTGCACTGTTTCCCCTCCCCCACCCTCGACGCCAACGGATACCCGAACAGCAGCTACCATGAACCGGTCCTGCAACTTTTGGTAGCAAAAGCCGCGCAGTACGATATCGTGGTGAATTTCGATGGCTGGGAGATCATCGCCGAGTCCAACTATGACACCACGGCAACGGGCTTCGGATATATCACACCCGAAGAGATTGGAGAAGTCGTACAGGACGTTCTGGACCTGGGTGTAACACTGGTAACCGAAGAGCAGTTCGGGAGTGGATATTTGCAGGCAATACAAGCAACCACCACAGCCGCAGGTGCGACACACGAGACGACAGCAGGCCTGTGGTATCAATCGTCGTCGGCGTCGTTGATAGCCGATGCTCAATTGGTCAGCGTTTTCAACTACTTTCCACGCAATGACGTCGAAGCCGATTCGATCATAGCAGCCGGTCAGGGCTTTGATATCCCTGCCACGGTGGGTGGCATCCATGCATTCCTGGAAAGCCCTCGGCATTTCGGTGTACCGACATCGTTGGCGATAGGATCGTTCGGGACGATGGAAACAGAGCAGTGGCGGAACGTTCTTCGCTTCGTTCAACTCCAACATCACCCCGACCGGTTTTCTATAGAAGAGCAGAACCACAGTTTTCTCATTTCGGGCGGCTTCAACTTCGCGGACTATATCGGAACTGAGGTAACGGCCCTGGGCGAGGAAGCGATCGGTGAGCGCCCAATAGCCAACCTGGTTTTGGATGCGTCGGCGTTGTTTTCAGGGTCGTACATTCCGACCTGGCATGCTTCACTGGTCAGTAGTCCGGCTGTGGTCGGAACCTTCACCCAGTTGGGTTACAAAGTGATCGCCACGGTTGACTCAGTACTCCCGGAAGCTGAGATGGTCTATGTGCTGCTGGCCGGTGGCACCGATATCTCCAATGTAGCCCCATTGCCGGATTATGTTCTGGACCTAATTGCCGACACGCGGCCGGTTTTCATCCAACCTACCTACGGCATCCCGGACGACAATGACGCTCCCACCTGGCTGCCGCTGAGGCAACACTTCGGGCTGCCGTCGGGTGAGACACAGACACTCTTCAACGAGATACCTGACACTGTGATCTTCAACGGTCATCCGACGATGTGGGGAGGCGTTCAACTGTACTTGACTCCCAGCGTGGAGTTGTTGCCCGCGTCGCAGGTGGACACTTCGGTGGCCACTGTTGTGTTGTCGGGCGATGTCTTGGGTCAGGAGACAGCGCTGGTAATCGAACACGGCAATCACTGGGTTGTTAACAGCGGTGTGGTTCATCTGGAGGCTTCGTTTGTCTTTTCCAGTCTGCTGGGTGGACCATCGAATGAACCGGCGGGTGCGGACATCATGTTGGCCGACGGAACGGGTCTGATCTTTGCCGAATACGCCACGAGTATCGATGTTGATCTGCCTTGGGATGGGGTCTCTCGGGTCAGGAGGTTTGATCCTCTGGGCAATCCAACCTCCGATATCGAACTCGACCTTTTCGGCAATTACTCTGCGATGATGGCACGCGGCGAGTTGGTGATCTTAAGCAGTTTGTTCGTGCCATGCTGTAACGATGTACGTGGTAACATCGACAGCGATCCGGCCGAAGTAATTGACATCTCAGACCTAGTCTACCTGGTCGACTTCATGTTCTCAGGTGGCCCGGAACCGTCCTGCTTTGACGAAAGTGATGTCGACGGCAGCGGGGTTGAGCCGGTTGATATCGCCGACCTGGTGTATCTGGTAGATTACATGTTCAACGACGGCCCACCGCCAACGGCGTGCCCATGATGCTTCAGTGAAGAGGCGGATTCACGCCGCGGCGCGCAGGCGAAGACGGACCCGCCCTACCTGCAATCTCGTTTTCCCCTTGACAGAGGCGGGAAAAGCACTACTTTGAACGTGGATCACTTTTGATACCAAGAGAGCATACAACCGGAGGTCGCATGAAATCCTCACCGTGCATGCATCGACTCGCATTGGTGTGCTTCCTTCTTTTTGCAGCAACAACCACGGCCGCCGCAACCTTCAATGGACACGAAATTGTCAAGGGAACATGGCAAGGGCAAGAGGTCGAGTATGTAGAAGGCGACATTCTTATCGGATTACAATTCGGTAAGGCGGGGGCAGATTTCGCTGTTGAACTTGGTTCCATAGATGCTGAAGTTGTGCGCCCACCGGACCGTAGCGGATTCATGAAAGTGCGGATATCGAGCAAGAGCCGGTTTCTTGAGACCATTGAGCAAATCGCCGCTCTGCCGTCGGTAAGATACGCCGAACCGAATATGATCGACTACGAGTGCGGGGTCCCCGATGACTCGCTGTTCGATCTTCAGTGGCACTATCACAACACCGGCCAGATTCCGCCGGGCGGCACCGACGATGCCGACATCGATGCACCTGAAGCCTGGGATATTGCGACCGGTCGAAAGTCGATAAAGGTCGGTGTTCTGGACTCTGGTATCCCGATGCAAAACGGTTCGCTCAGTCATCCCGATTTGGATGACACCAGCCGGTTCTTTTTGGGCTATGATTTTATCCATTACGACGTGAAGCCGGTTGATGATCGCGGTCACGGTACCCATGTCACCGGGACGATTGCGGCTGAAAGCGATAACGGGGTCGGCGTGGCCGGAGTGGCACCGAACACCAGCGTTCTCGCTGTCAAAGTGTTTAGCTACGCCGGACTTGGGACTCATGAGACTTTTCGTGACGGGTGCGTCTATGCGGTCGATAACGGATGTCGCATAATGAATTATTCCGGTGGAGGCTCATCAACATCGGCCACCAAGGAATACGGGGTCGCCTATGCCGACTCGCATCAGGTTCTGTTGGTAGCGGCGGCCGGTAATACCTGGCAGGGTATGTGTATATGGCCGGCTGCATATTCGACTGTCTATTCCAATGTCGTTTGTGTCTCGGCCACCGACCACAACGACCAGAGTTCGCAGTTCTCAAGTATCGGCCCGGAGGTGAACGTCTGCGCGCCCGGAGGGTTTGGTGAAGACAAGGACGAGAATGATGTTTTCTCCACCATGCCCAACTACGAAGTGTTCATGAACATTACTTACGACCTGCCGCAGGATTACGGACCGATGGCAGGGACTTCGATGTCGGCGCCACATGTGGCCGGTCTGGCGGCCTTGATCCTGGGACGTAACCCCATACTCACGCCGGATTCGGTCCGGCAGATAATGATGAACACAGCCGACGATCTCGGCGCTATCGGTTTTGACTACAGGTACGGCTGGGGGCGAATCAACGCCGCTGCCGCCCTGGCCGTAGTGGCCTCTATGGGGATTGCTCACACCCCGATTGAGAACACCATCGACACGGTGAGTGACTTTGAAATTGTCTGTCAGATTCTCGCTCCGGCGCCGCTGGAGCCGGATTCGCTCAACCTGAAGTACTCGCTGGATTCTATTTGGTATTTCGAGCCCCTGGTAACAACTGGAGTTGAAGATGAGTATCATGCCTTTATCCCTGCGCAACCGGCTGGTACCGAGGTCAGTTACTACCTGGTCGCTTTTGACACCGACGGCAACAGCGACTCGACCGAAGTGTATACATTTCACATAATATCGTACGACTTTGAAATGTGGCCACCGGCTCTAAGCCTGAACGGAACGGTCGGGGACAGTTTGTGGTATCCGCTTTGGGTCCGCAACGACGGCGCTCTTACCGACAGCTACGACCTGACCGTTGCGGACGACGAATGGGCAACAACGATTTTTGATTCTACCGGGTTGAGCATTGTGTCGACCACGAGCCCTGTCAACTCCGGCGACTCGATCCAATTGCGGATACTGGATGAAGTACCGGCATCGTCACCGCTGGAGTATGACAGCACGACGGTGCTTGTGGTATCCAACGGTGATCCCAGCCTGAGTTCGACTCTCGACCTGAATTCTGTTTCCACCGGATCGACAATAGCATACCCGATCAGTGAATTCTTTGCTACCACGACATTGAATCCGGATCGTTGGTTCACCAATACCACAGCTGTCATAAACGATTCCGGTTTGCAAGAACTCACCGAGCCGTACTCTCTCAATCTCGACGGCGATCCATCCGGAGGCGACACTGTGGTTTCCCGAGTTTTCGACCTTTCCGCAGCGCCGGTGCTTCGAATTGTCTTTTACTATCAGCGCAGTGGCGGTGGCGGCTGGCCGGGTTACGGCAAGGATCTGATACTTGAGGTCCTGGACAACATCGGCAACTGGATTACGCTGGAGACGATTTTGGGCAGCGGGCCGCACATGTGGTGGTGGGATCGTGTGGAAGCGACTCTGCCGGCCTCGGCCCATCACAGACATTTCCAGTTTCGATTTGCAACCAGCGGACCGTTCGAAGCAGACAACGATTACTTCCTGGACAACATCTACCTCAACCAACCTGACGATTACTCTGTGGCCATCTCGCCGACCGACAACGACCAGATTGTAAACCCCGGTGACACCGCTTTCACCCGCCTCTGGGTTCACAATTACGGAAGTATGTCCGACATGTATTTGGTTTCGGTCAACAGCTTCCCGTGGGACGGCGACGTCTGGGACAGCTCCGGAACGTTTCTAATCGACAGTACGTCGGTCGTGGAGTCGGGCGACTCAGTGTCGATCATGGTGAAGATTCTGGTACCCCCGGGCACACCGCGCGGCTATCGCGACACCAGCGGCTGCACGGCCGTATCGTTGGGTAATGTCAACGAGTTGGTCACTGAACCACTGATAACAAGATCGGCCGGCGATCCGGTCAGCTTGCGGTTTAGCGAACAATTCCTCACGCGGCCTCTTCCGGACACCACTTTCTGGCTTATCAACCATGGCGCCAGAGTGACGCAGTATGTCATGAATCCACCCTCTCCCCCCAATGGGCTGGAACTCAACGGCGGCATTGACACAATAATCTCGGTACCGATCGATCTTTCCGGATTGGATCAGGTTTCGTTCATCTACTACTATCAACGCACCGGCCTCGGTGAATCACCCGATGAAGGTGATGACCTCTGGTTTGACTATCGCAATGACGCCGGGGATTGGCAGAACCTGAGTCACCACCTCGGTAGCGGGCCGGATATGAGCGTGTTCGAGGCGGTTCACCTCTGGCTGCCGCCGGATGCGATGCATCGTACTTTCCAGTTCCGAATTCGCAGTACCGGTTCCGGCTCAACGGCTGATGACTGGTACGTGGATGATATCGTTATCGACTACGCGTCGGCCATCCATATTGACCCGGCGGAGATTGACGTCGCTCTCGAATGGAAGGACACCAGCCAGGTCGGTCTTGCCGTAACCAATGTTGGCGCTGGTTTGCTCACCTACGAGGCCCGAGCTGTGCCGCTGTTTGGCGGAGGTTCGGCGTTTGGCCGGTTGTTTAATGCCGGACGCGTGAATCCTCCACGTTACGAGATACCTGAGGCAACAACTCCCGATGTTGCCGTCAAGGGTATTACCAACACCAGGCGGGGACCCGAAGTACTGTACAACGCCGGTGGCCCCGATGACTTTGGTTATGTCTGGCTGGACTCCGACGAACTGGGTGGTTCTGTGTTCAACTGGGTTGATATCGAATCTACCGGCATCGAGGTAACCGGACTGGCTGATGACAATGTGGTGGGGCCGTTCCTCATCGGATTCAGTTTTCCATACTATGATGAGGTCTTTAGCGGGTTCTATGTCGCCAGTAACGGGATGATCGGTTTCGGACCGCCGGAGGGGCTTGATTATCACGACAACGGCACCATTCCCTTCGGTCGTGAACCTAATGACATGCTGGCCTGGTACTGGGATGATCTAAACATCCTCGACCCATCCAACCCCGGCGGCAAGGTAGTATATCAGAGCGACGGAAACCAGTTGGTGATTCAGTTCATCGATTATCCGGCCTACAATGCTTTGCCGGGCGCGGTGATCAACGCCCAGGTAATCATGCGTAAGAACGGCACGATACAATTTCAATACCTGGAGATCGGCGCCGGATTCGACAGTGAAAGAGGCACCATTGGCATAGAAGACTACAACGGTACGGACGGGTTGATGGTCGCCTACAACACCGAGTATCTGCACGATTCTCTGGCGATTATCTTCACCAAGTCGGCCGGCTGGATATCCCTTACCGACACTATCGGAGAACTCGGTTCAGGTCTGGCCGACACGCTGTCTGCTCAGTTGGTAACGACCGGTCTCGATACCGGCTGGTACTACGCCTCGGTGGTGGTAAGCTCCAACGATCCGGACTCAGCCCACAATCCCTGGACGGTACCGGTCCGGATGAGAGTCGATTACGGAACCTGGGAGTGTGGTGATATCAATTTCAAGCAGGATGGAGTGAATATTTCGGACCTGATATATCTGCTCCAGTTCATGTTCTTCGGAGGACCGCCACCTGTTGTCATGGCCTCGGCCGATGTGGATGGATCAGGGATTCTGGACATTGCCGACTTGGTTTACCTGGTGGACTACATGTTCCGAGGTGGTCCGGCTCCTCAGTGCTATTAGTGGTGCCGAGCGTATAAGCTTCGGCTGCTCTCGTTCGTCTGGGAGAGACCGGGTCAGAATTTGAGAGTCAACCCGAGGTAGGGACGATCGGCTCGGTACTCGACCTTAAAGCTTTCCGAAAAATCTACTTTATCCCACGACTTCCACAAAGAACCGACCAACAAACCGGCCAAGCCTCCGAGAGCGGCGGTACCGGCCACCATGCCCAATCCCTTTTGTTCGTTCTTTTTGTATTCGGTTTTGTCGTCCTTGGCCGTATTGATAATGATACCTGTAAGGGCGCCAACGGCAATGCCGATGACAAGTCCGTCACCTGAATGGTCTCCGTTGCTTCGGTAAAGCGAATGGATATCATCCAGAGCAAATGCGACCTGAACTCCTGAAGGGGAATAGGCAGAAAGCTGCACCGAGTCAAGTACTGCGCTGTGACCTACAAACTCCGAGCCATCCAACATCTTCACCTTAAAGTCCGGTAGATACAGACTCTCGGCCTGCATCGTCGGAGCCATCAGCACACAAAACATCAACAGTACGATCAATCGAAGCATATTGTCAAAAACTCCTCCTCAAAGTTGCATTGCAGTAAAGACGTTGTGACTCGAATTATTGTCAAGCGGTTTGTCTCTATCCATACGGTAGAGGCTGGAAAATGCCAAAAGAAAACCACCCGGCGGTGGTCTAATGGTGGTGGGGGGAGGATTCGAACCTCCGAAGGCGTCGCCGACAGATTTACAGTCTGTTCCCTTTGGCCACTCGGGAACCCCACCACATACGGGGGCTATCTGAAAGTATCGGCCTTAAGGCCGATAATCAAGGCCCTAATAAACAGGTCGGTTCAGAAAAATCAACCCCTAATATGCAAATCGTTCAGCTTGGTTTCTATCTCCTCATGTGGCTTTTTCCGTCACGCAGCGGCGGGCCTTGTGTTCGCCAGCCGCAGGCGAAGACGGCTTACGAAGCTGCGCTCATGCTTCGACTGCGCTCAGCATGACATATAATGGAGCGTGAGGCACAAGTGAGTGATTTATCACCGGTACAGCGGTTCCCCACCCAGAGGCTTTGCGTCGGATGGGATCAGTAGTGGTTGCCGGGGAACCCACCTGTCGCAGGGCTATAGGTGGGGTACCGAAGAACTGGATGTGCAGGTGCTGTAAGGCGACTCGCCTGACAGCCAGTGGGTTGGACGGCAGGTGTCGGGCGGGGTCGCCCAACACCACCCACGATATGGACCTTTTTCAACGTGCCCTTTAGGTGGCGTACTGAAGAACTGGATTCCGGCCTTCGCCGGAATGACAAGTCAACGAGCGGCGGGTTCACGTCGCCGCGCGCAGGCGAAGACGGCCCCGGCCTACAAGAACTACTATGACGGAGTTCATCTGATTTCAGACCGAGGAATGTCATCATCGAAGTAATTGCGAACATATCCGGCACCGGCCGGCCCAGCCCTGCAGAGACCAATCTTGACGTTTTAACCCACCAGCTCAAGCGGTGAGGTCTCCCGGCTCGGCTGCGGGACGACTACCGGCGGTGCTTCCTGCGGCTTGATGAGCTGCACTTCTCTCACGGCCATCGGGTCGAAATCGTATGGCGCCATCTGTTCCCAGTGCTTCAGTGACTCCAGGAAACTGTAGCGGAAGTTGAACCCGGTATCGATCAATCGTTGTGGCACTATATGCGTCGGAGTTGCTGCTTTCTTTACTCTTACCGGGTGGATCGGGTTCGTGAATCCGGCTATTGCCTGAATCAGTCTTGATGCCGGAAGCAACAGCCACAGCGGAATCGGCAGAACCAAGGCACGACATTCCAGGTGGTCCTTGATGGTTGTTACCAGTTCCCCCAGAGGCTGGGTGGGCGACTCCGAGTAATTGTACACTACCATATCCTCGGACGAGTCCAGCCAATAGTCGATGCTGTCGATGAATCCGAAGATATATCCGTATGATTTGAAGATCCTCGGTGAGCCGGGGAAAGCGAAGTATCCTTTTTTGATAGCTTTGACCATGCGCAGGATGTTGCCGGGATCGTCGGGACCGTACAGCACGCCCGGTCGCGAGATGATCAAACGTCGACCAGACTTGGTCCGGTGCCATCGCTGATGTATTACTTCGGCCGGGTACTTGGAACCACCGTAGGGGGTGACCGGTCGTATAGCTGCGGTTTCATCGGTTGCACCAAGGGTGGGTCCATAGACAGAGATGCTTGAGGTGAAATACATGTTGTCGCATCCCACCACCTCGGCATAGTCACAGACGTTGGCGGCGCCGGCCAGATTTGTCTCGTAATACTCGTGAGGTTCATGGCCGGGTTCGCGATGTACGGCGGCCAGGTTGAAAATCCAATCCGGCGTGAACGGTGCGTGGGCGATCTCAAGCGGTTGTCGCACGTCGGTGATACTGGCGGTGACACCCGGGCTGCCTTCGAGCGGGGAACTTTGGATGTCTGCGATGTGCACATGTGTGAAGCGTCCGGTGTTCAGCAAGTGTTTGGTCAAATGTGTGCCGACATACCCGGCTCCGCCATAAATCACGCAGCGTTTCATAGTACTCCTTTAGGTCCAGTACTGTTTGTTCACACTCAGCCAGGGTCGTACTCTCGGCGGTAGTTTGTCTTGCAGTGTGCCCAATTTGTACCCTATCAATTTCAGGCCCGTCCGCACCAGCGCCGATGGGATCAAGGCCGGATTGGTTCGCAAAAGGTGTTTTATTTCAGATCGGACGAAACGCAGCCCTTCGCCACCGGCATGGCCGAAAGAGTCTCTAATCCATCGCTGGTCGGCGTGAAACACACCGATATCGAAGTAGCGCCGAAACTCCTGCATAAATCCGTAGCCGTGCGAATGATGCACCGTGGCCGCCGAACAATAGGCTATTTTCCAGCCGGCCTGGATCAGTTTGGAGGCGGCCCAGGCATCTTCGTTCTGGATCAGGCAGGTCGGGAATCCACCGATCTCGACCAGGGCCGAGCGACGCCAGACGGCAAACGAGTTCGACAGGAAGCTTGCCTTTATACCGAATCTGGAGATGTCCGAACGGTCGCGCACATGTGAATCGGTGGGATAATTAAACAGCCGTGCGTGTGCCTCGATGGAGGAGCTCCGGCGACGCGGCAATTGCCGTCCGTATGCGGCGCCGACCCGTGGATCGCGCATCCCTTTCAAAAGAACTTCCAGCGCATCGGGTGAGGCCAGCAATGCATCCTGAGTCATGAAGATGATCAACTCGCTGTCGGACAATTCAGCGACGGCCAACTGACGTGTTCCGCCGTGGTTGAAGTCGCGACGGTCGATGCTCTTAATCTCAAAACCAGAATCGGCGGCCATCTCAACGGTACTGTCGGTGGAGGCTGAGTCGATCAATAACAGGCGTTGAGGCCGGACGGTTTGCTTTTTCAGGACGGCCAGCCATTCGACGAAGCCATTTCCGGCATTAAGCGTGGGTACGACGAGTGCTGTCGCCATCGAGTCAGTGATCGGATTGTCGTCGCTATGTTGCGAACCCGAGGGGTCCATACCTGACGGGAAGGCCATGGTTTTGAGTATATTACTGAAAGAAGCCGCTGTCAAGGTCTGCCCCGTTGCATCGTTGGCCACGTTTGGCTGGTTGTGTCCCTTATTCATTGGCTATCGGCTGTTTGACCGCTCTGCTTGAGTTCGTCTCTGAGCCCGCACGGTTTTTGAGTGTTAACGGTCGAGATGTACCGATCCGGGTATTAAGATTGCCGGACAACCGACCAGCTGAGGTTTCGTGACCTTCCGAAGAGATCATTTGCCTAAAGATATCTCGCACAAACAGACAAGTGACGAAGAAAAGCAGCGTCAAGCATCCCACCAGTAGAGTGGTAAACGTGCGTCGTGGTCCCGACTTCACGGTGGGTCTGGATGGTTCATCAAGTATGCGGACAATGGGAATGTCTTTCTGTACTTCCAGGCGAGCCAGTTCGAGTTGTTGGGTGAGCAGCAGGTAAGTCTTGGCGCGCACCTCTACTTCGCGTTTGAAACGGGCCAGTTCGGTCTGTAGTTGGGGATCGCTGGAGGAGTTCCAGTTGCGATTCACTTGCATAAACTGTTGGAGACTATCTTCTGCTTGAGTCAGTTCCCGGCCGCGGGCTTTCTGTTGCCGAACCAAGTAAGCTTCGTTCTCCCGCGCCTGGGAACGTCGCTTGAATCTGAGATATGTTTCGAGTTGCGTTAGGTTCTCGCGCAGTACAGCCTGAGATAGGTCCGGATAGGTCGTCTCAACACTGAGATTTATGATACCCAATTTCTTGTCTTCTGAAATCGATGTGATCCTGGATAAGGCGGCTCGTAATTCGCTGGGGTCCTCGGTTTCGAAGTAATCATCGAGCCTGATCGAACGACTGTCACGGCCATCTTCGATCTGGTATTTCCTCTGCCACACACCGTCGCGCACCAGATCGGAACGTAGAATGCTCGGATACAGCGACGAAGAATTTTCGTCGGCCGCACCCATGGCTCCCACACCGAACTGTCCGGCCATCTCCATCAAGCCGGATAGCTGGTCTCGACCGCCTGATGGCAGAATCGAGGCGTGCGAACGGTAGCGATTGGGTGTCAACACCATCACCACGGCGGTGATAGTCATGGCGCCAAGCACCACGGCGGCTATTAGCAGCCGTTGCCGCTTGAGTTGGCGCAAAAAGGCCATCGGGTTGATTTCAATATCACCTTGGAAGGGTTGGTCATTTGACCGGTGGTGACCGCGGTTTGTTTCTCGATCTCCGGCGTTGGCGGCATGGTCCATTGCTGTCATCCTTGACGGCGTATCAGGTTCAATTATACGCTTGTCTACAGAGCAGACAGCATGCCAAACGAGGCCCCGAAGAGCCTGAATCGTCCTGCGTATCATATTGTATAACTGCGAGTTACAATAGTCGGATTGCGTCCGGGCCGACCCCGCCCCAGGCGCTGGGAAATGGTTTCCGGTTAGGTGAGTCATTTGCGCCATTGCCCATCGCAGCAGCACAGTTCCGCTGATCCAGGGACCTCTTTGCCGCCGGAAGTCAGTGGCGGTGACGCGGTAGGTTATGCGGAAGAGTCAGATCAGATGGCGTTGTCGGCGTTGCGCCGGCGTCGAATGGACTTTTTCAGAAACGAGACGGCGACCGCTACCAACATGAGACCCAGCCCAAACGAGATAAGCAGAGCATAAGCAATGCCGTGCATCTGCCATCGGTCAAAACAGTAACCGCTGATGCTTACGAAGAGGGCCAATACACCCAGCCAAATGTAGCCGACCGTCCTGGTCCGTTCGAACACCGCGAACAGCGTAGTTAGCATGGCGCTCACGCTGACCAACATGTTTACCAGGACCAACAACAACATGAGGTCGTAAGAGTGAACGTATTCCACCGTGGATACCAGCGCAATGACATCCTTGCCGAACAGATACATAAACAGAAGAAGCGGCAGGGCCAACAGGAGATAGATGCTCAGGAATATCAGAAAGGTGCGTCGGACGGCTGAGCCATTGGCCGATGACCGGCTCTTTTTGAGGTACTGTGCATATACATTGTTCACTATCGCGGTCGGAATGGTGGCTACCAACGCAACTTTCTGCGCAATACTGTAAAAAGCCACGCTCTCAAAACTGTCGTATAGTTTCAGCAATAGGGGCACCAGGGAATTGACTATCAGATCCGAAAAGGCAAAAGGAAGCAGTGGCAAGCCCAGGGCCAGGTACTTCTTCACGACCCGTAAGTCGTATCGCGTAACTTCCAGGTAATCTCTCAACAAATACATGCCCAGCGTCGTGGCCAGAAACTCGGCGGCGATGAATCCATACAACGCTCCTTCCAGTCCACCCTCGAAGTAGTAACAGCCAACCAGAATCGCTGCGATAATCAGTGCCGACTCCACAAACAGAAACAGAACCTGGCGACCAATCAACAACAGGGCACGGCACAATCCGAAGCATAAGTCATTGACAGTTCGACACACTAGAGCGGCGAACATCAACGCCAGCACCGTGGGCGTGAAAACATCGTTGTACAAGAGATAGCAGGCGAAGCATGCATACACCAGAAGAGTTACACATCCCTTGGTAACGCTGACCGAAAAGATATCTTGCTTTTGTTGTTTACGATCTTTGCCCGTAAGCAACACATTGGATGCATACATCAGATTCATGGATGAGAATGTTAGGATCAACCCGATCATGCTGATAAACAGCGACCAGTTTCCGTAGGACTCCACGGTCAACTGTTTGGACAAAAGGGCAGCCAGACAGAAGCCATAGCCAAACCGGATTACGGGCAGCAGACCTGAGATTGTCAGGTGACTGAGAACAGTTTTTTGTACAGGCAGTCCCATTGTTGGTAGACCTCGCCCAGAACCTTTTGATAGTCAGCGTGCGCTTCACTGTCCCCCCGGACTCGGCGGCCTCTCTCGATGAGGCCGGTATCAATCTTGTAACGACGCTGCAGAGTTTCTTCCAACACATACCGGGGGTGGCGAAGATTTCGGCTTTCGTCTTGCATCGACATTTTAAGGTAAACCAAACGTGCATCTACGAACGGCATAACCAGATTGTGACCATAGGCCCGAGTCGATTCGATTACGAAAATGTTCGACGTGCCCTGTAGATACATCATTTTCATGTACATGATGATCGCTTCGAGGTCGCCGTCAAGCTCGGTGACTATTCGTTCGGCGATTGAGCTGAGATATCGGGAGTAATCACCATCTGTCTTGGCCGAATGAACGACAGGCAGGTAACCGGCAGGGTCCAGGAGTCCCGTCCAGTAATCCGCAAAGCTCACCGGGACAAATTGGTTGCGTCCCATCTTTCCTCGGCGACGATAGAGCAGTCCGGCCATGGCCGCTATGATCCAGCGTTGGTAGGTTGGGCGGTCGACATATTGTCGGGAAGTTAACAGCCGTTGGATTCTGCCGCCCATGGTCTTGCTCGATGCGCTCCAGCAGTAGATACTGTCGGACGATTGCCCGTTAAAGATATTGCAGCACCCAAACTCCTCACCGAGCAGCCGGAGCGCCTCATAGAAAGGTACGGCCAGCGTCTTATCGAAGGGATGTCGCCGAACCGCGGTTTCAAGCAGATGATAGTTGTCTTTGATCGGCACTTCGATGGTTCTCACGCCGTGGGGCAACCATTGCGCAGCCGCTTGGGTCTTCGTTTCATCGATGAAGTTATCATTGTCCTGGGGACGGTACTTGACGAATACCGGGAGAAAGTCGATCTCTTGTTGCTTGAGAACCATGGCCAAATAGGTTGAGTCTATTCCGCCGGTAAAGAAGAGAATGTTTTTGCAATTCGGGCGTCTGCCTGAGGAGACGCTGTCCGCTATCAGTTGGTGGTTTTTCTCAGCGTAGAGCCTGTCGTTGCTTTTCCTGGCGATTCTGGTTCGGAAATAGATCTTCTCGACTAAGCCCTCGGGTCTGCTGATCAGCATGGTTGCAGGCATTAGTTTTTGGATATGACTGAACAGCGTGGCGCCGCCGGTGGTGTAACGGTGACGTTGAAAATAGAATCGTTCGTGGGCATCCTCGACCAGTGGCCTCCCTCCGTTCCTGGCTCCATCGCGTGCTACCAGTACATCATCACTAAGAAGAAGCCCTTCGGGGACCTCAACGCGATAGGTCCGAAAGTTGCCGAAAATGTCGTTGGCAACGACGTGCAAGCCGCGCCGGTGATCGACATACTCCATCAAGAAGAAACCGCCCAGCCTGTTCAGTAGTTCGGCCAATGGCCCGGCATTGGTCTCTTTGAACTGGAATGTTTCCAGTTCGTACCGGTTGTAAACCTGGCCGTAAAAGTTGACCTCAAAACCGTCCTTGCTCAGGCTGAAGACAGGCGAGTGCGACAGAGATACTTTGAGGGCTTTAGTCACTTATGTGACCCCGGATTTTCTCTTGAACCAGACGGCTGGACTCTTTGAGATCGTGCTGTACCGTGTCGAGTCGCATCACTTCGATGCCATGCTCTTCGATATAGACAAGGGCATCATTCAGGGCTGCTTGCATTTTGGAAAGCACCGGCACTTCAAACTCGCGGGCCCGCTTGTAGAAAACGGTGAGATCGCCGTGCAGGGCAATGACGAGATCAGGTTTCGGCAGGAGATGGAAGGACAGTCTGTTCCCCCACCGTTCGGCCGCCATCAGTTTGTCCAGCCACGTCCGATCGACGATAATCAGATCGTTGTGATTCCGAATAGGAGCAAGCGCAAACAGACACTTCGCATTGTATTCCAGGATATAGAACAGACTGAGCAGGAGGTTGAACATATTGGCCAGTAGGGTCCAGCGTTTGGCCAGACTATCGGCAATTCCGCGCTGTCCAACATAGCGTTCACGCGGGTCGCCACCGGGTCTTAGGAGTCTGCGGAAACGCTGCACCAACGAAAGCTTTAACCCCATGTAACGGTATTGACAGAAGAGTCCTCCGCCATCGTGTTGAGCCGCCACCTGCTGCGCCAGGGTCGTCTTGCCGCTGCCGTCGATGCCCATTATCACCACCAACAAACCTCGGCGCCGCCAAAAGAAGCACCAGTCGAGTCGCACCAGAATCCTGTGCGTCATGTAGGCCGACGCTCCACCGATACTGCCCGGTTGACCGAACACGAGGCGCAGGCGTCGCCACAGGGTAGGATGCGCCTGCGATCGGTTTAGCCGCTCCAATCGTTCAATCATCACATAGCTTCGCCCGAACAGCCTCTTCCCCATTGCGATCAGGTTTGGCCGGTCACACCGCGCCGCCACTTCATCGATGCGCCTGGGGTAGTCCATCTTGCCTCTGAAAAACCACTCCACGTGTAACACAAAGTAATCGAGCCATGCCTCGGCCACACGGAAACCACTGACTTCATAAGTGGCATTCACGGCTTTTTCAAAGGTCAACCAGGTGACTCCGAAAAAACGGAGATGCTCATGCAGATGCAGACGCACAAGACCTTTGGCGCTATCGTAGCCAACATAGACAACCTGAGAGCTCCCCGGGCTTCGATCAAGCCTGAACCAACCGTGTGCTTCCAGATAGTGCCGTGCGCGCCGGTATCCTTCGGTATCACAAATAAGATCGAGATCGCTGGGGGTTTTTTGCATCTGAAAGTGGAAGGGCAGGTTTATCAGAATGAAGTCTATCCCGGCTTGTTTGAGCCCCACGAGAGCCTCAAGATAGGTATCCGCCCGGCGACCGAAACAAGCGCCGAGAATCGGCTCGATCTGTCGTTGTTTAACAGACGTGCTCATACTGCGCGCAGGCCCTTTTGATGCGACTGAGATTCTGTTCGATACGCATGGGTATCTCGCCTGGAGAGGCAAGGAACCGCCGCGCCTTCTCAATGAACTGATCGGCGTTACCCGGTGGACACAGAAAGTAGTCGTCAAAATACTCGGCCACACCTTCAAGCCGCGACGACAAAAAGGGCGTACCGCAACAGAGGCTTTCGTACAAAGACAAAGGCACCGCGAAAGTTCCGCTGTGCGCTCTAATAGGATATATCAGCAGGTGCGACCGTCCGATTTCGGCAAAAACATCCACTTTGCCTTTCAATGTCACTCGTGTTGGATACTCATCGACCAAGTGGTGCACTGAATGCTCCAGATTGTCGTCGTAGGTCAGCCCGTTGCAGGCCAGCGTTAGATTGAGATTCGGCAACTCATGGGCAAGGGCGCGAAAGACCTTCATCACAATGTCGACACCTTTGAATTTGCTCAGATGTCCCATGTACAAAATAGTGGGCTGTTTAGCTTTTTCAGTCGGCGTAACCGGTGGCTCCATGAGGATCGGCCTGACTGTCTTCAGCTTGGTCTTGAAGCAGGGCGACAAGGCCAGCAACAGTTCTCGTTGGTATTCGGTGTAGGTATGAAACTGCTGGTAACATCGGTGGAACCGGCGGGCCAACCATCGGCGCAAGCCGACACGCCCCCCGGTCGAGAACAGGCCTCCATCGGTTGCCGTGAGAGTGCGGGTCCGGGATCGCATCAGCAAGGCAACTATCAGCGCAATCCAACCAACGGTGCCAAAGTAATGTACGCCGTCGGAAAGGCGGCACCACGGTCCCAGACGCATCAGGTTCCGCTTCGTGGTCAACCGAATCGGAATGCCCTCCTCAACGAACTCCCGGTTGAGGTTGCCGGTGACAATCAGAATCCGGACGTCGTGCCCATCGGCTCTGTGACACCGGGCGGTCTCGAACAACTGCTTGCGAGCGGCTTCCGCCAGCGGAAACTCGAAATCCTCCTGTGCACTGGCCAACAATATTCTCGACAACTTCTGCTCCTACCTTTCGTCTTGACGCCAATAGTCCTGAAAGTACTCACGTTCGCCGGCCATCACCCCAACCACATGCTCCAGGTTACGATCGCCCCATATTTCATCGGTCGGACACTCGTAGTTGGGCGTACCGGCGCGAAGAGGCGACATGAATTTCATCGGTACGCCGTGAAGGAAGAAGTACTCGTATGCAAACAGAAGGGCCGACTCAAGGTTTGAGTCCTGACGCTGCAATATCTGCTCGGTAGTATCAAAGGCTGCAAAATACTCGTTGCGATCATGTATGTCGTGCGTGAAGCCTGAGTCGGAATAGGCAGCCCGTGCGCCGATGATCAGCGCTATGTGCCCGAAAACAAGCTCAAGCCCGATCGTACCGTTGTACACGATGCCTGCCTTCATGAAGTCAAACAGGGCGTAGCTCGAGAGAGGTTCCTCAGGCGCCACGATGATGATGTTTTCTCGCCGGAGAACCTGCTCGCCCAGATGAAAGGTCAGTATGTCGCTAACGCTTTTTCTGACGGTCATGAAACTGCGCTCCGCCGGGTGGACGCGAATAACGAGCACCTTGTCCGGTGAGCGATCAAAATAACGTACCGTCTCCACCAGCCACTCGACCGGCGAGTCAAAGACCCGGTTGGACTCTTCGAAGGTAGTGGCGTTGTCCCACATCACGTTGGGGAACAGCGCAAAGATATCCCGACCGGCCGCCCGATGGGTGTCCAAACGTTGCAGCAACGGTGACCGCGAGGCTGTCTCGGTCCCGCCCAGTCTGGCAATATCGGCGCTGCCGTGATTGAAGCGTTCATTCATCAGGTGTCCGACCCGCTGGGCAACATCGATCCGTGAAATCGTCCGGTCCACAACCTGTTCGGCCAGATGTTTGAGATAGCCACCGTCGCTTTTGTTGGCCGCAATGTCGTCGGTGGCCAGGTCGAGGCTGGCGGCGCCGTAGCCGTTCAATCCATAGGTGATCGTGCGCACACCCTGCTGCATCATGAAGCTCATGAAGGTTCCCCAACTTGAGTAGATACCATGCGACGTGACCACCATGGTCGGTTTGAATTCTGCGTAGACCTGTTGAGCCGCACTTATGCTGACAATAGCGTTGCGCACAAACATGGCCCTGGCCTTCTGGTAATCGCGTTCACTTTCCAGCATGGGGCGGTCGGGCGCCGACAGATAAAATCGTACCAGCGAAGCTCGGACAAACGGTTCGAGTTCGATTGAACGAAAAGATTTTAGCTCCCCTACCTTCGGATCATCCAGCAGCGTGAGCTGGGCACGATCTACGAAACGCGAGTATGGCTCCATCATGCCGCCGACCAGCGGCAGGCGTCGCAGCAGGGCCAACGACAAGAGACGCCTCAACCGATAGTAGGTCTGCATCGGCGCCAGATCGTTTTTGGTAAGTGTCTCGTGGTGGTAGAGCGGGCCGTCATCATATAACATGCGGACGTCAAAACCGCGGGCCTTGAGCTTGAGGGCCAGCATTACCTCGATAACCAACTGGACGGACACATAAGTGCGGACAGTGTTGAACAGCACCACGCCGCGGTGCTCCACTCGCTGCGTCCCCTCGGCGTCGACATGCTTTTCCAGTCGGGATAGCATGTCTACCACCCGAGGCATTTCCCAAAGAAATCGAGCGGTCGAGAATATCCAACTGAGCAGCGGTGATCTCTTTTTCAAAGCGACTTTTAGATCGGACGCATTCACCATAGTTCTCGCGGCACGAGTTGCATCTCAGCGTAACCTCATGAGAGACTGTACGCTGATAAGTTTCCGGCCACCGGGTGGAGTACCCAGGGCGGCCAGTTTTCCTGATTGGAGAATAATTCAGGGCCACGATGTACGTCAACAATAACGTCTCGGCGACAAAACCCAGATCGGCGGAATACTGTGCTCTGGGAACTCGTTGTTGGTGCGGCAAGGCGACCGGTTGGTGCGCTCAAAGTCGCTTCGGGGACAACCTATCACGCATCCCGCCGCGGGCACGCGTTCTGGTTTTGATCGGGAATCAATCAGGGTGCGCTGCCACGTGGCCAATGCCTAACATATCCAGAGCGGCGATGATGGCCTCAGCAACTTCGGCCGGGCCGACCTGCTGCATGCAGACAGCGTGGTCAAAAGGGCAAGTGTGAAGATTGCACGGTTGGCAGGGCAATACCTGGCGGTACAGCATGGTCGACCTGTCCGGCCTTGGCGGGTAGGCACTGGGATCGGTCGAACCGAAGAGTGCAAAATGCCTGACGCCGAGAAATGCCGCCACGTGCGAGAAACCTGAGTCCATGGTCAAGACCACAGGGGCCCGGGCCACCACCCGAACAGCATCGGTAACAGATCCGGAGAGGTAAGCCACATTGGCCCGTTGCCCTAACGCATCTTCAATAGGTGACAGTTCAGCAGGAACTCCCAGAAAAGCTATTCGCAGATCGGTGTCCAGGCTCTCGATAAGCTCACGATGAAGGGCAATCGGCCACATCTTGATATCACGCGATGCCCCGGGGTGTATCACCAAATCGTAAGTAGTCTCCCCGTTGCTCGGCGACCTGGTGATAGTGAATATGTTCATGTTGAGCAGACAATTGTCTCTAACTGACCCAGCCGCCTGATGCAACACTCGTTCCCGGCTTGTTAGGTCAAGCTGTTTGTCCACCGTCATTCGTTGGTCGTACAGTCCGGACAATCTTTCATCAGCCGACCCCACCACTTTCAGCCTGGGACGCGCCAGATGTTTGACCATCCATAACAAAACCGGCAGCTTCCAACTGGACACCCTTTTCTGAGCGTGTGGAGAAACGACGACATAGTCAGCCTTCAGCCTAATCAAATCTCGCATCAATGCGAAACCAGCCCCCGGTTTCGATGAAAAAGGGGCGAACTCAATCAGCTTGATATGCTCATTCTCCCATGCCACTAACTCGGCTAACTCAAGATTGGTGCGGGAGACTACCATGCTGACTCGATTACCCTGACGTAACAGCTCGTTGGCTACGGGAATGGCCGACAGAAAGTCGCCGATCCCCTGGTAGAAGCCCATGACAATTGACTTATCCTTCCACGGCATATTAGACGGCCTCAAGCTGCGGGTTTTTCAGCAGCGATTCACGATGCCGCCATCTGATTCGAAGGCGCAACAGGACGGATACCAAAAAGGCCAGCAGCAGATGTTCCGGCAGCGTGTAACCGACACCGCTGGGGATCACGCCGACATTGGCCAGGAACAGGACGACGATGAAGTCCGACGGATCGCGATGTTCTCTCAAGCGCACTACGAATATCTTAAGCAGCCCGCCGGTGACCACAGCCCAGAAAATCAGGTACACTATGGCAAAATATCCGAAATCGGCGAACGGTACGCCCAGCACACCGAACGACGCCGCACCGATCTTTTTTTCGAACCAAACCGGGTAATATTTTTTGGCTAAGGCAAAAGTCCCCCAATCGTGCGGTTTGTTTGGATAGAGCACGCGCGGCACCCGACTGAAAACCGCCTGCTCAAGAGTAAGGCGGCCGTACTGCAATTCCGGGTGGTCTTCGATGAGCATCATGGCGTTGCGATTATAGTCCGAGTAAGTAGACACAGCCGCCATAACATTCAGGTCTCCGTCGCGCATGGACTCCGAGAAAGCGTAAAACAGGGAACCCAAACCTACCGCGAACGCGACCGAATATGCGCCCACCGTTGATAGTTTCATTTTCTTGTCACGAACGAGGACGCGGTACATCAACCCTATCAGGATCAGTATCACCACCTGACCTTTACTGCCGTGCGCAAAGCACCACAAGGCGCTCATCGCAAAAAACAAACTCTTCTCTCCCTTGAACGAACATTTCTTGAACAGGCAGAATATGTAAGCAAGGTAGGCCAACGCGGTCGACGTAAAATACATGTGACCATACCCGATGCGAGTTTTGGCATAAATGGCGCGCGGCGTGAAAATGAGGTCACGATACTCGACCAGGATCGGCAGGTAGACGAGTATGGCCATGGCGAAAACCACATAGGGCAGGGTTCTGATGTCACTGTTGATATTGAACGGCAACCTCACACGAATTGCCGGAAAGCGAGTATAGGCCAAAGCCAAAAACAGAAAGGTCAAAGCATAAGTGGCGTAGCAGTACAGATAGGTCGATGACTCACCACTATAGCCGAAATAGTGTATGTGCACCAACTCCAGCAGATAGTATCCGGGGATGAAGGTAAAGTAGACCGGCGTGAGTATATGAAAGAAGCTCTTGTCCTTCACCACGATCATGATATAGGCCGCAATCGCCACAGCTAATGATGACAGGATGATCAGTTCGTTCATTGACCTTCCATTTCAGGAACCGAGACCGCCGGCGTCACGGTTGCGATCATATCCCAGTCGGTAGCGGTGCCCTTTTTCAAGGCACGCGCTGCATGTCGGCCCATTATAGCCTTGAGATGCTTGGGCGCCAATCCGTGGGCGGGACGCACGATGCGCACATTTTGTTCGGTAAACGGTTCTCCCTCTTCGATATCTTCAGCCACATAGATGGATCGACGGAATTTGAGGCTCTTGGTCTCGTCGACGCTTGAGGGCCCATAGTTGACAGTTCCCATGGCTTGCCAGGCGCGCTCGGATTCATCAACAAGTGCTCTGAGTTCGCTCGGCTCAATGGAGAATGCAGAATCGACACCGCCGTCGGCTCGGGCCAGGGTAAAGTGCTTCTCGACAACCGTTGCCCCCAGGGCGACAGAAGCAATCGCCGCACCCGTACCCAGCGTGTGATCCGATAGTCCCACCATGACGTTGAACAAATCTCGCAAGTGCGGAATTGTTCGGAGATGTGTGTTCTCAGGCGTGGCTGGATAGGTACTCGTACACTTGAGCAGAATCAGGTCCGCGCATCCACCAGAGCGAAGTACGCCAACGGCTTCATCCAACTCCGATACAGTCGCCATGCCGGTCGACATGATGACCGGTTTACCGGTGGCCGCCACCGTTTCCAAAAGTGGCAGGTCGGTCACCTCGAACGATGCGATTTTGTAACACGGTACGTCAAGTTGCTCAAGAAACTCGACCGCCGCGGCATCGAACGGCGTGCTGAAACCGACCATACCATGTTGTTTGCAGCGATCGAAAATCGCCTGATGCCACTCCCACGGCGTGTAGGCTTGTTGATAGAGCTTATGAAGATTGCTTCCGTTCCACAGGCTGTTGGGATCGTCTATGCGAAAGTCCGAGCTATCTACATCGAGCGTCATGGTATCCGCAGTGTAAGTCTGGATTTTCAAACCATGAGCGCCTGATGCCGCAGCCGCATCGACAATGGCCAGGGCTCGATCAAGTGACTGATTGTGATTACCGGACATTTCAGCGATTATAAACGGACGCTGATCTGCGCCGATTCGATATGGCCCAAACGTTATCTCTTTCATAGCAAACCTACCTTACCCGACTATTCTGCGGCCCAGTATGAACGCTTCGGCAGCCTCGACGCCAATACCGGCACCGCGCCAGTGAGCCAGATGAGCCACCGCCTTAATCGAACGGGCATGTGGCCACGGCCGCATCTCCGACTGATAAGCTTCCAGCGCTTGTTTCTTGAGCCCGAGCGTCTCAGAGATGTCCAGGTACCAGTTCGGATGGAAGGGCGGCGCCGAGCCCGCTGTCTGCCACTCGGTACTTGAGGCTACTTCAAAAAACAACAGTGTGTCTACCTGGTGATTCCCCGGCATCGGCCGACAGGCGGTGACGACAGCTTCATGGATGCAACGGTGGTCGATGTTTACGTCACCGCTGTGATGCGTGTACAGAATGTTTGGACGGAATCGGTCTACCAGGTTTTCCACTTGTTTGACAATATCCAACCTTGGAACACTGTCCATCCGGTTGTCCGGAAAATCGTACAGCTCAACATCAGTGACACCCAGGATTTTATTTGCCTGTCGAGCTGCTTTACCAAGCTCAGATATCTCTTCCCGCCGCCGTTCGCGGTCGCGTTGTGAATCGCGACTGGTCAAGCCTTCGGCAAGGATGGCCAGACTTACATGGTCGCCCGCTTTCACGTGCCTGGCCATGGCTCCTCCGCAGCCGAGGATTTCGTCATCAGGATGAGCTGCTACCACCAATACTCTGTTACTCATCGCTCACCTCAGTGATAGCGACGTCGGCCACAAGTCGTCCGTCTTTGGGTACGGCACGGCTGAACTCGAGGCGAAAGCGTCCGCTCCGAAGGAAGGCCCTGGGATACCCATCGGCATCAAGCATGCGAATGTGGTCATACAGTTTGGAAATATCCGAGATGTCACACATGTCGCTTTCCTCGGGGCGACGGCGTCTGAAAGTCACTGCCTTTCCCACTTGTGGGTGTGGAGAAGGTTCGGTGTGGACGATCTCTTCGATCATCTCCTCAACCACCCTGCCCGCTCTCAAGTATATTTCTTCAGCGGTGCCGTGCAGAGGCAAGGGGCGTTTCATGTAGACGGGACCGGCGTCGACTTGCTCTGCGCAACGAAGGGCTGTGACCTTTGTGTCGGTAATGCCCCGCACGATAAGGTTCTGCAAGGGACTGCCGCCGCGGCCGAAGGGTACGTCGGTCATGTGGAAGATGACACACTCAAATCTGTTATGGATATCCGCCGGAATTATGTGCGACCAGTGTGGGAAAAAGACGTAGCGTGGCGCCAGTTCCATCAATCGTTCAGGGGTAAGGTCTTTCTTGCGCGTGATGAGATGAAACGGCATACCGCACTTTTCCTTCAGGCGTTCGGCCATCGGTTCATGCCAGGTGCGACTGGTAGCAATCACGTAGTTCATACCTTGACTTTCCGGTTCGCAATCAGGTCGCGCACTCTTGACGCATCTGCGTTAAGCCATTGGTTTCTCTGCAGCGAAAACATAATCACCTCGGTGTCTGAACCGTTCTTCACAACAGGCTTGGATCGACAGCCATTGTTGCTGAAGCCCAGACGATTAAACAGCTTTTGACTGGGCACATTGAAGGCCAGGGCTTCGCCACCCACTTCGCGCAACTGCTCCCGGACAAAGATGAAATTCATACTGAGAAAACCCAACACCGTCCCGGTGCCACGAGGCGCCTCCTCGTCACCCACGTAGAACCCCCACATGCAGGTGCCGTTCACGCGGTCTATGTTCGTGAAGTATGAAAGCCCCATCGGTTGGCCTTTGTATTCGATGATCGGATACCGCGAATGGTCATCGTTCGCCGTCTGTCTATACCAATCCCGATGTTCATGGTTGGTTATGATATGATCGGTGTACATGTTTGCCCGGATGCGCTGTGAGTTACGCCAAGTCAGCACCGTAGGAAGATCGTCCTCGCGCAGCCGACGTAATTTGTAGTCTTCAAGCTGTGGCATGTACTATCTCCGTCATGGCATTTACCAGCGGGTGACAAACACCGGTGTCACGCTCACCCATAATCTCCAGTGAGGCCGTTTGCATTTTGGTCAGGCTCCCCTGATCACGCAACAGTTCAACCAATTGCGCATTCAAGGCGGCCACCGACAGGTCGCTGTACCACCCGGCATTGATGGTAGCACCGCGCTCAGCCAACGCTTCGATCATGTCACGCTGATTGTCGGCGATCAATATGGTGATTGTCGGCAGCCCGAGGAAGCACCGCTCCCAAGTGGTAGTGCCGCCCGCTCCGACAGCGAGGTCGGCTTGCGACATTAGTTCGGCCATCTGCACGGCGTTTTCGTGAACAACAAACTGAGAGTGGCGGGAACAGACTTTTCGGATTTCGTCCTTGTGAGGATTACGACTTCCAATGACCACATCTAATTGAATGTCGTCGCGTTCCAAAGCAATAATCGCATCAATCGCTTTGCGGGTCTGGTTGGAGGGATCTACACCACCCAGGAATACTAGTATACGCTCGACATGACCGCCGCGCCTGCGGAGCTTGTGGCGAGCCTGGAGAAACTCCGGTCGAAGCAGCGCATACTGTGGTCCCAGGTAGACTCGGCAGGAATCGGGAACCAGCGAACGGTAGCGATGTTCGTAGTCCTCGACATAGCTCTGATCCAGAAGCAGGTCGCAGTTGTGGCATCTGTTGGCCAGGTCATCGATCACCATAACGGCCTTGACGGTCGCCCGCATCTCTTGCTCCCACCTGGCGTCCAGGCCATAATGATCGACTATCAGCCAGTCGATGCCGCCAGGCAGGCTTCTCAGAGCATCGAGGCTCTCAGATGCGTCAATCATGTCCGGCACAGCCAGCCAACGTGCGTATTCTGTTCCACCAAAGTTAGCGGCGTCGCTATCCGGGGACGGCAGTTCGCAAATCGCATATCCGAGTTCTTTGATGTAATCGTTAAGATGTCCCGGATGATTCCGGCAGATGAATGTGACCTCGGCGCTATGCGTCGTCAGTTGATCGGCCAGCGTGGCGCAGCGCATTACATGGCCGGTGCCTATGGCGTTGGAAGCATCACAGCGTATTGCAACTTTCATTGCCGAATCCATCCACCTCATGTCAGCCGCGTGAATCCCGCCACGGCCGGCGGTCCCACAAGGCTGTGCATCAATTCACCGTTGTTCAACAATTCGGACATCCTGCCGAAGCTTCGATCCACAGCTTCGAGATACCTGCTTACATGCTCATCGGTATGCGCCGCCATGGCATAGAACGACGTCGAGGCGAGGTATCCTTCATCAAGCATAAGTTGAACAAACTTCGCTTTGAGGGCATTTGCATTTTCGTTTTCGAAACTGTAATGACTGAGCGGCGGCAAACCTCCCACCTTAATGGACAGTTGGTGCCGGGTGGCGGTTTGCTTCCAGCCTTCCTGAACCGCTTGGCCGATCCGCATCAGATGCTCGCCGACGTTCAATCTGAGATGTTTTTCTATCGTGGCGATGGCGGCTGTCGGTCCAATTCTTTCAGTCCAGCAAGTGCTGCTTATGAACGTCCGTTGGGCGGCCTGCATGACATCCTCACGACCGATTACGGCAGCGATAGGATAGCCGTTGCCGATGGCTTTTGAGAAGACAGCGATATCCGGGTTGAAGCCCAACTTGAGATGCGCTCCTCCCGAATTCATGCGAAAGCCGGCCGAGATTTCGTCGATGACCAGCAGCGCACCCGATTGTGTGGCCAGTTTCATCACTCCATCAAAGAAGCCATCATCCGGCCACTCCGAACGAATAGGTTCCATCACGATTGCGGCCAGATCGGCGCCGTGCTCGGAGACAATAGCTTCGAGTTCGCTCAATCGGTTATACCTGAACGGCAGGCTGGTTCCTTTGAGTCCTTGCGGCACACCGTTGGGGCTCAATCCGCGAAGCAGATGCTCACCGAGGGCGTCCTCGGTACCGAGGTTGGCCGCCAGGTACCAGTCATGCCAGCCGTGGTATCCACAGAAAGCAATTTTGTCACGTCCGGTGCAGGCACGAGCCAGGCGAACCGCCACGGCCATAGCTTCACCGCCGGTGCGGGCAAAGCGAACCATCTGCGCCCACGGATGCAGGCTGCAAAGTAGCTCGGCCAGTTGGACGTCCTCCGGACAGTTCAACGAGCTACTACTGCCACTGTCGACAGCTTTGTGCACGGCTGCATCCACATCGGGATCGGCGTAGCCGAGAACATTGGCGCCAATGCCACCGATACTCATGTCGACATAGCAATTACCATCCAGGTCCCACACTTCTACACCGGCCGCCTTACTGAAATATCCGGGCCAGACATCCGGCGCGAATTGATCGGGACGTTTCGACAATAGTTGGCTAAGGCCCGGTATGAGTTTCCCGGCCTTTTTCTGGAGGTCCAGACTCTTGCTTCGATCAGCAGTTCTTTTACAGGCCGTGTTCATAGGCAGCCTTTGGTTTTGTCATGCGTGAGTGATTTGTTCAGTCCCTCGTTGCGTCGGAAACCGGAGTTCAGTTTTGATAATTGAGGATGGTCCTCCAGATACTCGACGACATCGGCCATCGAGAAGGTTGGTTTTTTCGGGTACAGCCCTTCGAAAATTCTTGTTATCAAATCAAAATCTTCAGGTTCATCCACCGTCCAGCGCAGGTGAGACAAGTCGGCCTCATTGGTGCAATTGGTTATTCCGAATCGTTCAGGTCGGTTGCGGATGAAGGGTGTGACATGCTCTCGTTCCGAGATCAGCTTTGCCTCGCGCCAGGCCGTCTCCAGACAATCGATACCCATTACTTCAACATCGAGTCCGTCCGGATAAGTGGGCGGATTGGTGTTGGTGGCATAGTCGCACGCACTCTTTTGGAACTGATCTATAACAATGTCAACAACCTCGGCGTCGATGATGGGACAGTCTCCGGTGAGACGTACAATCGTATCGGCGCCGACACTCTGCGCCGCCCGGTAGATGCGATCCAGAACATCGTCCAGGCTACCGCAGAAACAGGGCACATCGAAGTCTGCACAGATAGCCAACAACTGCCGGTCATCAGGCTGGTCACTGGTAGCAACCATCAGTCGATCGATTCGCGAGGCATGCTGAAGACGCTCCAACTGACGCCATAACATAGGGCGACCCAGGATCGGTTTGAGAACCTTTCCGGGCAATCGTGTCGACGACACGCGAGCTTGTACCACAGCCAACACCATCAGGCTGTTCTCCTGTCCGCGGCACCGCCGTGTAAACGCCACTTGGACGGATCGATAAAGCGCGGATCATTGAAGGCCCAACGACTGAAGTCTATATCGGCAGAGGCCGGATGTATCTCTGCCGTGCGAATCTCTTCCAGTTCACTACGCGAACAAACTCCGACCAATACGGTATCCACTTCGACTCGACTTAGAGCAAATTGTAAGGCTCCCTGCAAGGGCGTGGTATCCATGGCCGTCATGTCGTTGTGAAAGCTCTCAAGTCGGATGCGCATCGGCTCAAAGTACGAATCCACCGCCTGCGGTTTCATCAGGAGCAGACCCTGCAGGAATACCGAACGAGCATGGATCTCTACCCCGCCGCGGCGCAATCGTTTTAGATGACCGCCGGAGATCAAACGCTGGTCGAGCACATTGAGCGGCAGTTGAATCAGATCAGGTGTGAAAAGCGCAAGTACGTTGTCGATTTGTTTGGGTGTATAAACCGAGACTCCGATTTTGGTCACCCGCCCGTCCCTCTTGAGTCCATGCAGAGCGTCAAGCAGTCGTGCCCCACCCGGTTTCAACAGATCGTTTGCGTCGTGAAGCAGAAGACCGTATATGGAAGCCTGATTCAAGCGAGTCAAGGATCGATCAAAGGTGCGCGCGAGTTCCGCCGCATCACTATCGGACACGATGTCCGAAGCTACCTTGCTCGTCTTAGTAACAATTCGGAAAGGATGTTCCGGTCCCAGGATACTCCCCAATGTTTCCTCACTGAGCCCGTACAAAGCGGCCGTGTCCAGCACTTTGATGCCGAGCGTAGCTGCCCGCCCAAGAATCCGTTCCACCTCCTGGAACGAGACTTGCCCGGACGGATTGGTGATACCGTAGTCGCACCCGAACTGCACCGTGCCCAGACCGAGAGCGGTTAATGTTGACCCGTTACAACTCATGACCGTCTGTTTCCCTTTTTAGGATTCGATCGAGTTGATCTACCACGCGTTCACAGTCGGATTCGTTTAGGTTGGGATACATCGGCAGACTCAGCGCCTGGGTGTAGTACCTGTCCGTTTGTGGCAGATCGCCGGGATGTCCGTCGTAAAGCCGCCTATAATACGGCTGCAGGTAAATCGGAATGTAGTGCACCTGGGTACCGATACCATGGCGGCGAAGTTGCATCATTACCGAAGCTCGCTCTATCTGATACCGTTCAAAGTCTATCCGCACAACGAACAGATGATATGCATTGGTTACATGCGGCCGTTGTTCCAGCGGGCAGACCAATGTTCGGTCGAAGCGCTCCGCAATGAGACGGTGGTAGACATGGGCCAGTTCATTGCGACGTTTGACCGACCTGTCAAGCCGTCCCAATTGAGAGACACCGAGCGTTGCCTGCAAGTCCGTCAAACGGTAGTTGTACCCCATTTCCTGCATCTCGTAATACCATGGGTTAAGCTCACCCGTGGCCGATGTTGCCATCTGGTCGTTGGTGAAATCTTCTTTTTGCATGCCGTGATTTCGGAAGCTTCGCAATCGCTCGGCCAACTCGTGGTTGTCGGTGGTGATGGCGCCCCCTTCACCGGTAGCAACATGCTTGACCGGGTGAAACGAGAAGACTGAGGCATCGTTGTGGGCACCGGACCCTAGAGAATATGTACTCCCATTCACTTTGTAGGTTGCCCCCAGAGCATGGCAGCTGTCACTCACGACAAATGCGCCATGTGCGTGAACGATCCGATACAACCGTGGAATATCCAGAGGTTGTCCGGCAAAGTGTACCGGTACCACAGCCTTGATTCTGTGATCAGCGTCCGCCGCGAGGACCGATTCAAGCTGATCCACATCCATCAGACCGGTTGATGCATTGATGTCCACAAAGCGTACATCGGCGCCGACATAGCGCGCGCAATTGGCCGAGGCAAGGAAACTGTTGGCCGAAGTAACCACAATGTCACCGGGACCGACGCCCAGGGACAACATGGTCAGGTGCAGAGCAGCGGTGCCGTTGGCACAAGCGACCGCCTCGACAGTACCCACCCGAACAGCCAGTTTCTGCTCAAATTCGTTCACGGCCGGGCCCTGGGTCCACCATTCGGAGCGCAAGACCTTCACCACGGCCTGAATGTCTTCTTCTGCCAGGTGCTGGCGTCCGTAAGGCAGGAATTGTACTGAACCGGTTGCCGTGGTCACGGGTTGTTGCTCCCTTGAGGGATCACTGCCTCACCAATGTGCTCATGGACCGTTGTTTCGCGCCGGATGCGGCCACCGAGTTCAGGTCCTCGCGCATGCTCTTCAGCGAGAGTGTGCGCCTCCCCTCCGGTCTCGCCGGTGGCACAGGAATGGCCAACGTTGGATCGATGTCGGCTTTGATTAATCGCCGCAACTGGTCCACGCTTAGCCAGCGGTCGTTGGTACCACTGGAATATGAGAAGCCTGCCGCGCAGCGTCGTCCCTTGAACGTCTCCATGTATTTCGGAACATCCCATAGGTTCATCGAAGGAAGAATCACGAAGTAATGCTCGAACTCAAGACTGTTGATAGCGTCGGTTTCTGTGATCATTTCTTCGTGCAGTTTTTCACCCGGCCTTATGCCGACTGTTTTTTGACGGCAGTGTGGCGCTATAGCTTTGGCCAGGTCGGTGATGTGGTAGCTTGGTATCTTCGGCACGTATATTTCTCCACCCCACATATTGGCAAAGGCATAAAGCACCAGATTGACGCCTTCTGTGAGAGTGATGTTAAACCGGGTCATTCTTGCATCAGTGATCGGCAAGACGCCGTCGGCACGCTTTTTCAGGAAGAACGGAACGACGCTGCCTCGGCTGCCCATGACATTACCGTAGCGGACGACCGATAATTTCAAAAGGCGATCCCCTTTGAAATTGTTGGCCGCGACAAACATCTTGTCCGAACACAATTTCGTAGCACCGTACAGATTGATCGGCGCCGCCGCTTTATCGGTGCTCAGAGCCACGACCTTCTCAATATTGCGGTCAATACTGCACTCGATCACGTTTTGGGCGCCAATGATGTTGGTCTTCACAGCCTCAAACGGATTATACTCCGCCGCGGGCACCTGTTTCAAAGCGGCAGCGTGCACGACCATGTCGATACCCTCAAGGGCACGATACAAACGTTCCTTGTCACGCACGTCACCGATGAAGTAGCGCAGTTGCGGGTATTCCGTCTCGGAAAACTGCTGGCCCATCTCAAACTGCTTCAACTCATCCCGAGAGTAGATGACCAGCCGCTTGATGCCCGGATACTTCGTTAGAACTGTACGAGTGAATTCCTTACCGAAGGAGCCGGTACCACCCGTTACAAGTATTGACTTCCCTGTCAACATAAGTACGCATTCCTATTGCGGAGCCGAGGACGTACCGCCGACTCTCATTTGGTACACATTGGGTCGGTAAGCCAAAACCACCGACACTCAGTCACCATTACATGTAACAAGAGCCGTGCCGGACACACTAAGTCATTAGACGATTGAGGATTACACCTATCCGCGGGCATTGGTTTATGCGCTACAGGGGAACGAATAACCCGTCCGGGCGATTAAACAGTTCCTCCATTTGGCTATGTGGGTAGCATTCGCCTGGTTGTTGTTGAGTTTTCGGGCTCGGCAACTCTTCTTGAGACCCGGACGAACGGGCTTGTTGATAAAGCCTGTGTAGCCTGTTGCGGTGGGTCTTGTCCGCCGCGGCGGACGCAAGCGAATTCGTGCCACCCGCCGCCACTGTGTCACATTGAGTTGGGTGTCGGGTCACACTTCCGTTGGCACGGAATCAAGACAGAACACAACGGTGCCGAAGTTCTTCAGCAAGCCCTTTAGGTGGGGTACCGGAGTTCACCCTTCGACTCCGCTCAGGGTGAGGTGGGGACGCTCAGGGTGAGGTTGCCACCCGCCGAGTCTGAAGACTCAGCGGGCACAACGATGGCGCGCGAAGCGCAAAGAAGTGATTTATCACCGCGAAGCGCAAAGAAGTGGTTTATCACTTCAGTCCAGCCGGAACCTCGATTCGGGGTCGTCTTCGTGGCGGATTTCATCAACCGGCTGGCTGCGTCCTTCGCCAGTGTACAGTCGATTAGGCGCATTGAACACCAAGCCATCGATCCGACCGATATTGCGATAGGCATGCACAACCCCGGGCGGTACGATTACCAAAGTGTGGTTGTCCCGGCCCACCTCAAAAACAGCATTGGCGCCGGATGTGGCCGACTCCGGTCGATTGTCCCAGAGGTAAACGCGAAAAGTCGAGGGACCGAAAAATGCAAATAGATCGGTCTGTTCGACATGTTCGTGCGGGCCACGCGCAACACCCGGTTTGGTCATCGATACATAGGCCATTACCGGGAGAACATCCGGCTCGATTTCGTCGCTACGGAACAACTCCAAAAGCCAACCGCGCGTGTCGTTGTGTTTGGTGATCGACCGTACTACCACACCTTCGATGTTAACATTCACGGATAAGCTCCTTGCCTTCCTCGTGCAGGAATGATTCCAAGGCCGTCTTCCAGTTACGCATGACATTCAGCCCGGCAGCGGCCAGGCGAGTGTTGTCCAAAGTTGATCGCACCGGCCGTTGCGCCGCTCGGACAAACTCGGCTGAAGTGCATGGCTGCAGCAACACATCCATGGCTAAAATTCCGAATACCGCCCGGGCCAGGCCATGCCACGTGGTTTCGCCCTCTGATGTAGCGTGAAGCAATCCGCTCAAGTGTCCGGCCAGCACCACGCGAGTTTGACGCGCGATGTCCATAGTCCAGCACGGATTACCGACCTGATCATCAACGACCTTCAAAGCTGTTACATCGTTGCCCGCCTCACGCGCCGCCACTTGCTTGAGACCGAGTCTGATCATGGTCTTGACGAAATTGTGCCCCTTGCGTCCGTAGACCCAGGATATGCGCATGATGATAGGATCATCCAACACGGCCTGCACGGCTCGTTCGCCCTGAAGCTTTGACTGACCGTACACGGTTACCGGGTTTGGTGGATCATCCTCGGTGTAAGGTCGGTCGTACTTGCCATCGAATACGTAATCGGTGGAGTAGTAGACCATTCGGGCGCCGACATCACGGCAGGCCAGAGCCACACTGCCGGCTCCTTCGGCGTTTACAAGCATGGCTTGCTCGCGGTTTGCTTCACACTCATCGACCTCTGCGTAGGCTGCGGTGTGAAGGACGACCTGCGGGCCGGCCTCGACCACTGCTTTGAGCACGGCCTCACGATCGGTAACATCACAGTCTTCTATGTCAATACCGTGAACAGAGTGCTCCAGGGCCAAGAGGCTCATCAAATCGCTGCCAAGCTGACCCCGGCAGCCGGTGATCAGAAAATCACAGGCCACGATCAACCTCAGCGATGACCTCGCTCAGGTACCGCTTGTACTCGTTGTCGACCATGTTGCCCAGCAGCGACTGCACCTGCGTTTTGTTGATGAACCGCATACGATAAGCTATCTCTTCAATGCATGCGATCTTCTGACCTTGCCGCCGTTCGATAGTGGCGATGAAGTTGCCGGCATCGAGCATGCTGCCGTAGGTGCCGGTATCCAGCCAGGCGATTCCGCGTCCCAACTGTACCACCTGCAGGGAGCCTCGTTTCAGGTACTCGCGATTGACATCTGTGATTTCCAGTTCGCCGCGTGCCGACGGCTTCAGTGACCGGGCAACCGATACCACTTCCGAATCGTACAGGTACAGCCCGGTGACGGCGTAATTCGACTTTGGGTTTTCGGGTTTCTCTTCGATTGATACGACCTTACCCGAGGCATCGAACTCGACCACACCATACCGCTCGGGATCGCTGACGTTATACCCAAAAACAACCGCCCCTGCATCGAACGAACGCGCCGCCCGCAAGAAATCGTAGGCGCCGTAGAAGATATTGTCGCCCAAGATCAAAGCCACCGGGTCTCCCGCAATGAATTGTTCGCCTATGAGAAAGGCCTGGGCAATCCCGGCCGGCTTCGGCTGTACCTGATAGCTGATGTTCAGTCCGAGAGGTCGACCGTCACCGAGCAATTCTTCAAAACGTGGCGTGTCTTCGGGTGTCGAGATCAAGAGGATTTCCGTAATGCCAAACAGCATCAAGGTCGACAGCGGATAGTAGATCATCGGTTTGTCGTACACCGGCAAGAGTTGCTTGCACACAACATGGGTGGCCGGATAAAGGCGGGTGCCGCTACCGCCGGCCAGGATGATCCCCTTGGACAGTTGGCTGGTCATCTGAACCTCCGACTAACGATTGGCATACATCTTGGCATAGTAGTTCTTGTACTCGCCACTGATACATTCTTCAAGCCACACTTGGTGGTCAAGATACCATTTGATAGTGGCATCAAGTCCCTCTTCAAAAGAGACACTGGGCATCCAGCCAAGCTCTCTTTTGATTTTTGAGGCGTCGATGGCGTACCTGCGATCGTGTCCGGGACGATCCGTCACGAATTCGATCAACCGCTCACGTGGACCTCCCCCCAATTTGTCATCCAATGACTCGCAGACGAGTTTCACGAGTTCTATGTTGGTAAGCTCACTGTCGCCACCGATATTGTATGTTTCACCCGCCTTTCCCTTGTGGAATGCGATATCCAGCGCTCGGCAGTGGTCTTCTACGTAGAGCCAATCACGGACATGCAGACCGTCGCCATAGACCGGTAGTTTTAGTCCTTCACGAGCATTACGTATCATCAACGGGATGAGCTTCTCCGGAAACTGGTAGCGTCCGTAATTGTTCGAGCAGTTGGTGGTCACCGTGTCCATACCATACGTCTTGTGGTAGGCACGCACCAGATGATCGGCCGCTGCTTTCGATGCCGAGTATGGAGAGTTGGGATTGTACGGAGTTGTCTCGGCAAAGAAACCGCTCTGTCCAAGCGAACCATACACTTCATCGGTGGAAACGTGGAGAAAACGAAACCGTCCCGACTGGCGATGCCGGGCCAGAGCCGCCTCAAGCAGGTTGGCCGTGCCGACGACATTGGTCAGAACAAAAACCATGGGGCCGTCGATTGAACGATCGACATGCGATTCAGCCGCCAGATGTAAGACGCTGTCGATTTGGTGTCGCTCGAAACAATGCAGAACAGCCGATTGTTCGCAGATGTCCAGTTTCTCGAACCGGTAGTTCTTGCAGTCTTCAAGTGAACTGAGGTTTCTCAGATTCCCTGCGTAAGTCAGACTGTCGATGTTAACGAAAAGATATTCGGGATACCTGGGCACCAGGTGCAACAGCAAATTCGAGCCGATGAAACCTGCGCCACCTGTAACCGCCACTCGTCGCCTAAGCTCACTCACGGGTTTTTGTACTCCTCACTCATCGCCGGTGAGATACTGAAGCGCGAGGACCTTTTCAACTAAAACTTGATCGCGTGTGATGAGTCGGTTGACAAGCGTGGCTCGGCAACCGCCAGTGATAACGGCGGGGGCGTTTCTATTTGTCGCCGCGCAGCATGGGATGCGAGTCGGCCGTGATGCCGGTCGGTTGGGCGTTACGGATGTCGTGGACTAACTCAATCGATGGTCGGGCATCATCCAGGGTGAAACCATGCCCGCTCAACACTTCGCGGTATACCATGGTGTGCAAGTCGGTGAATCCGCCGGAGAACTCGACCTCTTCCCCGTCTATTGTAATAGAGCGATAGGTCGGTTGGTCTTTTTGCACAGCCACTTCCGGCAGGTCGTTTGAGTCGATTGACAGGAACCACTGCACGTCGGCGTTGTCGAGTTCGATGGATCCCCCTACACGATTGGGAGTGGCCAGATGCACCTTGTTGTTCTGGACATCTCCGAACAGCCACATGAGCAGATCGAAAAAATGCACGCCGATATTCGTAGCCAGACCGCCCGAACGCTCCGGCTGACCTTTCCACGACACCAGGTACCATGGTCCGCGCGAGGTAATATAGGTCAGCCGCACGTTATGTTTGCTCTTTGTCTTGACAGTTTTCAGCTTCTCGCGCAAGGCAACCAGAGCTGGATGCACTCGCAATTGCAACACCGTATAGATATTGCGATCACTCTCTTGCTCCAATTCCTGCAGGGCGTCGATGTTCCATGGATTCAACACCAGCGGCTTTTCACAAATCGCGTGCGCCCCGACCCTCAACGCAAACCGAGCGTGAGCATCGTGCAGGTAGTTAGGCGAACAGATGCTTACATACTGCACTGCCTTATTGGAATTCTGGCGGCGCAGCCGCTCGATGTGCCGATCAAATCGTTCGAATTCGGTAAAGAAGGCCACATCCCTGAAATAGCCGTCCAGGACACCCACCGAATCGTGGGGATCGACAGCGGCGATCAATCTGTTGTCGGTCTCTTTTATCGCCTTCAGGTGGCGCGGGGCTATGTATCCGGATGCTCCGGTAAGGGCGAAATTGCTTGGCATTTACTCTCCTCAAACTGCGGCAGGTCTGGCCGCCGATTCTAATCTATGTCGCAGAGATTATACCGACAGAGAGGCGCTGGGCAAAGAGCTTTTTGCTCAGCTCAGAATTTATCCGTCGGCCGGCACTCTCAAGCGAGTTTCAGGAAGAGCGCGCGAAGCGCGAATACCGCGGCCTGACCGTGTCACCCTGGGCACCCCTCCACCTCACCCTGGGCACCCCTCCACCTCACCCTGAGCGGAGTCGAAGGGCCCACGAGGACCTAGACCACCCACACCCCGAGTGAGGTCTTCCTAGAACTGTTTGACCACTTTCAGCACCGAGCGGACATCATCCAGGACATACAAATGAATACAAGGGGCGCCTTGGTTGAACAGTTCCTCACACTGTTTTACCGCCCATTCCACGCCAATCGTCTTGGCATGTTTTGGATTCTCAGTGATCTCATCTACCAGTGCATCCGGCAGATTTATATGAAAATTCCGAGGTAAGCTGGCTAGTTGCCGCGCGCTTTTCATTACCTTGAGACCGGGTATGATCGGGACGGTAATCCCGGCCTCTCGACAGTCGGCCACGAAATCAAAATACTTCCGGTTGTCGAAAAACATCTGTGTCACGATATAGTCCGCCCCGGCTTCAACCTTTTTGACCAGACGCTCAATGTCCGTCTTGGGGTTGGGCGCTTCGACATGTTTCTCCGGATAGCCGCATACTCCGATACAATGCTCAATAGGATCCGAGTTCTCGACATCTTCCAAATACTTTCCCGCCCGCAAATCGTTGAGTTGCGCCACTAATTCGTTAGCGAATGCATTAACGGTTCGACTGCCACCGACGTTCTTATCGTAGTTTCTCTCGTCGCCGCGCACGGCGAGAACATTTTGGATACCCAGGAAACTAAGCTCAATCATAACATCTTCGGTTTCTTCGCGCGTGAATCCCCGGCAGAGTATATGCGGGACGGTGTCGATATTGTACCGGTTCTGAATGATCGCGCACATGCCCATAGTACCCGGTCTTTTGCGGCTGACTCGACGCCGGATAGTGCCGTCATCAAGTTCGTCGTATTGAGCCACGGCGCTGTGGCTGGTCACGTCAATGAATGGCGGATCGAACGGCAGAATCTGCTCGACCACATCAAGAATATCCCGCGCCGATTTCCCCCGCGGCGGCGGGATGATTTCGTAGCTGAACATCGGGCCACTGCTTCGATAGACTCGTTCGGTTACAAACATCGTATCATGATTCCATTCTTCTCATCGGACGTTACACCGCCCAAACCAAAAAGCTCACAAAAAGTTTCATTCGTCAATCAGGTTCGGCGCCAGCCAACGCCTGGCCTGGTCCAGAGGCATTGACTTACGTTCGGCATATTGCTGTAACTGCACCATGTCAATCTTTCCCAGCGGGAAATAATGCGACTGCGGATGGCCGAAATAATATCCGCAAACGGTGGCAGCCGGCGACAATGCAAAGCTCTCCGTTGCAACAACTCCGATCCGGCGTTCGGCATCCAGCAAGGTCAGTAGTGTCTTCTTCTCAGTGTGATCGGGACAACTCGGATAGCCCGGCGCCGGTCGGATTCCATAGTACTTTTCCTGGATCAACTCCTCATTGTCCAGCATCTCATCGCGCGCGTAGCCCCAGAATTCCCGGCGCACGCGCTCGTGCAGCCTTTCGGTCAAGGCCTCGGCCAACCTATCGGCCAACGCCTTGGTCAGGATGGCGCTGTAGTCATCGTGGTCGCGGTCGAACTCTTGAACAAGTTGCTCGACACCGAATCCTGCGCTGGTCACAAAAGCACCCATGTAATCGGCAACTCCCATCTCTTTGGGGGCGACGAAATCGGCCAGGCTTACACTGCCCCCTTCCTTGAGCGGCTGTTGACGTCTTAGCATGTGAAAGACGGTCAGAACTTCTCGCCGTGAGTCGTCGGTGTAAAGCTCGATATCCTCACCAGTCGAGTTGGCCGGGAAAAGACCAAGCACCGCCTTCGCGGTAAGCAACTTCTCACCTACCAAACGTGCCATTAGGCACTCGGCATCGTCCATCAGTTTGCGCGCGTCGGCGCCGTACTTTTCACTGCTTAGAATATTCGGGTAGCGCCCCGGAAGTTTCCAGACATTGAAGAAAGGCGTCCAGTCGATATAGGGCACGACTTCTGCAATCGGATAATCTTCAAAAAGAGTAATACCCGGCGAAGCGACCTCAGCCGGTGTGAACTCCTCCCAATCAAGTATCGGCCTTCGCTCATAAGCCTCCGACGGTGACATCAGTTCGATTGTCTTGGTCTTGGCGGCTCGGTTCTCACGCAGGTAGGCATAGTCACTCTTGGTAGTCCGCACGAAGTCGTCGCGCCCACTGCTATCCAGAAGATCGGCGACGACACCGGGGCAGCGAGAAGCATCGGCCACATAGTTGACCGGACCGTTATAAGCCGGATCGATTCTGAGGGCGGTATGCAGTCGTGAAGTTGTGGCGCCGCCGATCAAGAGCGGCATCTCCATCCCGCGTCGATCCATCTCCCGTGCCACCTCGACCATCTCCTGAAGCGAGGGCGTGATCAGACCGCTCAACCCGACGATATCGTACTCGCCCTCAATCGCAGTATCCAGTATTTTATCACCCGGCACCATCACACCCAGATCGTCTACCCGGTAGCCATGGCAACCCATAACCACGGCGACCAAATTCTTGCCGATATCGTGCACGTCCCCTTTGACCGTGGCCACCAGAATCTTCCCGCGCGAAGACTCCCCGCTCTCTTTTTTTTCGGCTTCCAGATAAGGCGTCAGGACAGCCACTGCCTTTTTCATTACACGCGCCGTCTTCACTACCTGCGGCAGGAACATCTTCCCGGACCCGAACAGCTCCCCCACTTTGTCCATTCCGTCCATAAGGGGTCCCTCGATCACCAGTAGTGCGTCGCCCATCTCGCGCCGTGCCGCTTCGGCATCTTCCTCGATAAAGTCGGCAATCCCGGCCACCAGAGCATAAGACAATCGCTGAGTCACCGCCCAGCCTCGCCAGTCGTCGTCTTTAGCAAGTTTGGATTTCTTGCGCGAGGTCCCTTCGGCCAGTTCGGCCATCCGAGCGGTGGCCTCGGGGTGATGGTTCAGGATTACATCTTCGGCCACCTGCCTCAGTTTTGGTTCGATGTCCTCGTAGCCGATCAACTGACCGGCGTTGACAATGCCCATGTCCATCCCGGCCTGGACAGCGTGATAAAGAAAGACGGAGTGCATGGCCTCCCGCACCACGTCATGACCTCGGAACGAGAACGACAAGTTGCTCACGCCGCCACTGACCAGACAATGCGGTAGTGTCTCTTTGATCGTGCGACAGGCCTTGAGAAAACCGACGGCATAATCGTTGTGCTCATCCATCCCGGTGGCGATGGTGAGTATGGCCGGGTCTATGATAATATCTTCGGGAGGGAAACCGTTCTCGACTAACAGATGATAACAGCGCGTACAGATATCGATCTTGCGCTGATAGCTGTCCGCCTGCCCTTGTTCATCGAAAGCCATCAGCACAACCGCAGCACCGTACTTTCGCACCAACTTAGCCCGTCTTAGAAACTCTTCCTGGCCGTCCTTCAGGCTGATCGAGTTTACCACACCTTTCCCCTGTACGCATTTCAGACCGGCCTCGATTACGGACCAATCGGAAGAATCAATCATGACGGGAACGCGACTGATCTGCGGGTCCGAGGCCACCATATTGAGAAAGCGGGTCATGGCCGCCACCGCGTCCAAAAGCGGGGCGTCCATGTTGACATCTATGATTTGCGCACCGCCGATGACCTGGCCACGGGCGATCTTTAACGCCTCTTCATACTTGTCTTCGCGGATTAGTCGTGCAAACTTCGCCGAACCGGCCACGTTGGTGCGTTCACCGACATTGATGAACAACGAGTCGGGACGAATCTCCAACGCTTCCAGCCCGGACAAGCGACAGCGCGTCGGAACAACCGGCACCCGACGCGGGGCGATACCGGCGACGGCCTCTGCTATGGCTTTGATGTGTTCGGGTGTCGTGCCGCAGCATCCGCCAACGATATTGACCAGCCCTGCCTCGGCGAACTCTTTTAACATTGATGCGATTTGCTCGGGCCTTTCGTCGTAGCCGCCCAGTTCGTTGGGTAGCCCGGCGTTGGGATGAACGGTCACGAAAGTGTCGGCCACTTTCGACAGCGCTTTCAGGTGCGGGCGTAATGCCTCGGCGCCCAGTGCGCAGTTCAAACCGACCAGAAGCGGCGCGGCATGGGCCACCGAAATCCAGAAGGCTTCGGTGGTCTGGCCCGACAAAGTGCGCCCGGATGCATCGGTAATCGTTCCGGAGACCCAAACCGGCACCTCGCGCGCGCCGGCCTCGAACAGTTCAGCGATGGCAAACAGGGCTGCCTTGCCGTTGAGCGTGTCGAAGATCGTTTCGACCATCAGAACGTCAACACCGCCTTCAAGCAGCGCCGCCGCTTGCTCTTTGTAGACAGTGACCAGTTGATCGAACGTGACGTTACGAGAGGCCGGGTCTTCAACGTTGGGTGAGATTGAGCAGGTGCGGTTTGTCGGTCCCAGCGATCCGGCCACGAAACGCGGCTTTGATGGGTCCTTCTCAGCAGCACGATCTGCTGCTGCGCGGGCCAGACGAGCTGCGGCCACGTTCATGTCGTGCACAAACGGTTCGGTTTGGTAGTCGGCTTGTGAGATACTATTGGCGATGAAACTGTTGGTGGTGAGAATGTCGGCGCCGGCTTTCAGGTAGGCTTCGTAGATGCCGGTGATTACATCCGGGCGGGTCAGACTCAGGATGTCGCCGTTGCCGCGCAGGTCAACCGGGTGATCGGCGAATTGTTCACCACGATAGTCCGCTTCGGCCAGCTCGTGCGACTGGATCAGCGACCCGTACCCTCCGTCGAGCACAAGGATGCGCTTTTCAAGCTGTTCGGCGATTGAATTGTCCGACCTTGCCGACATTCGAGCCTCGCTGTGATTTCGTCTACGCCTGTAACCTGCCAACCACCCCTTCCCCACTTCATCGGATCAGCGCAAGAAGGGGTTAGGAATAATACGGGAGAAACGGATGATTGCACAGCGAAAAGTGGACCGTTGATGATTATCTTTGTAGAGCAGAACCGCTTCTGGTTCTGCCGCACTTCAGCTCCGACCCAAAAGACGAACCCCTCTTAACAGTAGGTCGAAACCCCTGTGGTTTCGACATCACGCGCCTTGAAAGCCATTTATGGCCGCGTGACTCTTTGGCTTTGTCTTTGTGACCCAAGATGTCGAAACCCGTCCTTCGCCTACGCTCAGGACGCCCCTTCGGGTCAGGGGTTTCGACCTACAAGAGGACGACAGCGTTCATGCTTCGACTCCGCTCAGCATGAGGTTAGGTTTGCCGCGTAGGGTGGGGGCTTGTCTCCCACCGCTGACACAAGGCCCGCCACTACGCACTGTGATGTGAGCGGCAGGTCACACGAATCCGCTAGCGCGTGATTCGCAAGACCTGCCGTAACGTGTTATACTCCGCCTAATTCTTCCTTGACCGATTTGTCCGCATTCGGTACTATTTGAAGGCAGTTTACCTTGAGACGACAGGTGGCCAGTAGTTGAACGCCCAAGAAGTAGCTGGCAGCAACAGGTCAGTGGCTTCAGTCAACATATTGATTTGAACCTCTGAACCAAACCTCGTCAAAGGAGACCTCCATAGTGTCAGACAATGAAAGCAGACCTTTTTACGCAAACCCAATGATAATGGTCCCCGCGGTGGTTGCTATCATTGGCGTGATACTGGGCGCTTGGTTGATTCCATCTGCAGCCGACTTCGAGATTTCGGTTAGTCCTGTTCAGGGCACAGCCCAACAGGGTGGCGAAAACCAGGCGACGATCACAGTACGAAGTATGCACGGATACAGTCATTCGGTCAGGCTCAGTACCGGTGAAAACCCATCCGGTGTGGCCATTGACTTCTCTCCCCCATTCGAGCAACCTGCACCAGAATACACATCAACTATGAAGATAGTGGCGGGGCCGGACGCACCTACCGGGGTTCATAGTATAGAGATAAAGGGCACCGGCGGAGATGGCGAAATACGAAGTTGCAGCTACTCTTTGACCATCATAGCTCCGCCACCGCCACCACCAGACACTTTCGTGGTCTATAGTGACCTCGACCTTGCCGGCCATGTTTGGACGTGGAATGGCACCAATGGCCTAATGTCAGATGGCAACTATGTATCAGGGGATGCTCCGGAGGGTGTGGAGTGCTATGCGGTTACGGTCGGAGATGGCCGGACTAACTTTTCGGGTTGGGGTGTGTTTCTTGGCGCTTTTACCGAGTCGCATGTGCTAATAGCAGCACACACTATTGACCTTTCAAATCATGGGAGTCTTGAGTTCTGGGTAAAGACACCGGTCGATCTGAAGGTGGAAGTTCAGCAAGATGATACGACCGGCGGCAAATCTCCTGTACTAATTGGGAAGCACGGCTGGGATTCCGATTCGCCCGAAACATGGCAGCGAGTAGTCATACCCGGCAACACATTCAGCCGCGTGGATCGATCTAAGATATTCTGCCCTTTTATGATCACTGGTAAGGGTGGCGGAATCAGCTTCTACGTGGACGACGTTATGTGGGTTCCATAGACGTGCGCGGGTCCACGCCACGTCGTGCACGCGATGACGGGCCCGCCCTGCAAGAGAACTCTGAATCGGAATTGGTCTGACAAAAAAAAGTGGCGCCCCGCAGAATTGAACTGCGGACACACGGATTTTCAGTCCGTTGCTCTACCAACTGAGCTAGGGCGCCAACTTAATGCGTCACTTAAACGTGACCAATTTGGAAATGGCAATTTATTGCTTTGTCGGATGTTGTCAAATGAAATCTTAGCGATGTTTGGTCAAAAACTCCCTGGTCGATGGCGCAAACAGTGTGTACAGAGCCGCTCCCGAAAGAACCAATAATACCAGGTTTTCATACTGCTCATAGCCGATGGCGGCCAGAATGACCACCGCCGCGTTAATACAGACCAAGCCCCAGTAGCCCCATCGCTTATACTCCCTGAAAGCAAATGCGGGTACCAGCAGTCCCAGCCCGATGATCACAAAAATGATCGGCTGCGCCAAATCATCGTAGCTGTGATCGAGAAAACTCAAAACCACTTTCACCCCGCCATAAAGCAGGAACAGCCCGGCGAACATAAACGCATAAAACCCGGCCAGGGTGATGGTAAGAGGATGGCGGTCAACAGGGCGGGTTGGTTGATTTGCAGCAGTGTCATTCATCTTTTGATTTCTCCTAAAAGTCCGGCGCCGATAAAACCGGCGTCGTTGCCCAGGCTGGCTTTAACCACTCTGAGATCTTGTACGGCCGAAGCGAAGGCGCGTTCTTTTATTTCTCGGGCCACGGCGTCGACAAAACCACCGCCACCGTCGGCCATTCCACCACCTATGACTACGGTCTGCGGGTTGAGAAGATTCACTACCCCGGCCAATCCAGTGCCGAGATACTTGGCTGTTTCATCCAGAGTTTCCCGCGCCACGCTGTCGTGTTTTTTGATGGCCTTGAACAGTTTCTTGATGGTCAATTTATCGAGGTCGCCATCCAATAACGAGTCGAAGACCGGTGTCGGTGTCTTTTTCAGTTTGGACCGGGCCCGCTTGATTATGGCATCACAGGAACAGTAGGCTTCAATACACCCGGCCCGTCCACAGGAACACCGAACGCCGTCATAACAGATTGACATGTGCCCCAACTCGGCCGCCGAATGACTTGAGCCGCGCCACAAACTGCCGTCAATCACGATACCGCCGCCGATCCCGGTGCCGACCGTAACACAGACTATCGATCTGGAACCGACCGCCGCCCCGAAACGTGACTCGGCCAGAGCCACGACATTGGCGTCATTGTCGACGTGCACCGGCATGTTCAATCGTTCACCCAGAACCGAACCGATCTCAGTTCCCTGCCAACCGTCGATGTTCGGACAGGGGCCGATAACCTTGCCGGTCTCGGCATCGACCGCCCCGGGACTGCCGACACCAAGCCACTTGACCTGGTGGTCCTCCTCGGCGGCATGCAGAAGCAACTCCTCGGCGATGTTTGTAACCAGATGCATAAGCACCTTGGGGCCTTTGTCAGCCATGGTCGGACGCTGTTGGCGGTGAACGACCAGGCCGTCTTCATCGACGAGCCCGAACTTGATGTTTGTGCCGCCGATATCGATTCCGGCGTAGATATTCTTCACAGGCTCGGCCAACGACCTACTCCTTGCACAGATGTTATGAGCACATCTTTAGTCCTCGGCCATTATAAGAGGGTAGTTTCAATCCTGTCAAGGCAAAACCGGGGTGTGATAAATCACTCTTGCGCTACGCGGCTTGTGATTCCACAGATTGTGCCCGCTGAGTCTTCAGACTCGGCGGGTGGAAACCTCACCCTGAGCGGAATCGCAGGGTGCATGGTCAAGCCGTGTCTTGGCAGCTCCACCTTTTTCAGAGACAGGCGCGAAGGGCCAAGAACCCATTTAGGGGTCGTTCACCCCTTCACACCAAAATCAAAGACGTCCGGCCGTGAATAATGACCGGCCACATCGAACATCCACTTTTGCGTTGGAATCGTCGACAGGTCAACCTCGGCGTAGAGAATCTCAGCAACCGAGTTGGCCGGTCCGGCGATAATCGCACCGGTCGGATCGACGATCAGACTATTCCCCTGGTTTACCCAGACTTTGTCTTCCGGGTAAAGATTCTTGTAGTCATATTTGTCCGGGATGTCATCCTTGTGCATACCCGGTGCGACACTGATTACGTACATGCCACCCTCGCGTGCAATATGACGCATGGCCACCTGCCAGGCCTCAGACTGATCCCAGGTGGGGGCTACGTAAAGTTGCACACCTGCCTGATACATAGCCATTCGAGGCAACGGCATGAAATTCTCCCAGCAGATCAGCCCGCCCAACTTGCCCAAACTTGTATCGAAACTGACCAGGGTACTGCCGTCGCCGGGCGCCCACATCAGACGCTCTCCCCCGGTCGGAATCAGTTTGCGGTGGCGTCCCATGATTTCGCCGGATGGACTGAGATACAGGATCGTGTTGTAGACACTTGAGTTGCTGTCGGCGCTGTTTCGTTCGTTGATCCCGATAGCGACATAGATACCGGCGCTCTTGGCGGCTTTGCAAAGTTGCGCGGTTGACTCATCCGGAATAGTCACGGCCGAGGCGAGAAAGTCTGCATACAGATCGCTTATCGCCGCCTTGTTACCGGCCGGCAGGACCCACACCCAGTCGGGGTAGCCGGAGATAAAGGCTTCGGGAAAGACGGCCAGCGATGCGCCGTTCTTACCCACTTCAACGATTAGTTGACAAGCCTTCTCGACCGATGCCTCTTTATTGAGGAACACTGGACTGGCTTGCACGGCGGCTACTTTGAATGGTGTCGGTGTACTGCTCACATTGGCTCCTGAGGATTACAATTAACTTATCATGCCTAAACACGGTAACTATAGAAGTGTTCAAATGAAACCGAAATGTCAATGGATGGTGTGGGGATTGACTTCGTGATCCCCGGGTGGCCGTCTCAAACCTTGTTTGGGGCGGCGGGCCAGCAGGCAAGCCTGTTCCTTCGTGCTACGCACCCATCTCTGGAGAGTGTCGAAGACACAAAGATACGGCTTGACCGTGCACCCTTCGACTCCGCTCAGGGTGAGGTTGAAAGGTGCTAAGCGCGTGATAATGAGGCAACACCGCGGAGCTTTGGGACAGTTACCTCTGTGTCATTCTGGCGAAGGCCAGAATCCAGTCTTGGGACTGCAAGTCTGGGACCCTGTTTTAACAAGAATTACAATCGCAAATCGACGAGCGAAGCCCAAAAAACCGATTTATCAGTGTCATGCCGAGCGCAGTCGAGGCATGAACAATCTTGATATCCGGACTGAAGTCAGGTCGGCACGGCAGTCAGGCGGAGACAAGCCCCGCCGCTACGCGATCAGACAACAACCTCATGCTGAGCGGAGTCGAAGCATGAATGAGATTGCCGCGCTCATTCGCCTCTGGCACACACGACGGATGGCCGCCTCAACCTTGTATGGGGCGGAGAGGTAAAGCACCACCTACCATCTGTCGACACCGCCTAAAGCCCGCATCGTTGCTCCATTGTCGTCAGGTACTCCATCGCCGCTTTCTCGGCCTGGTCTCCAAGCTTCGTCTCGCCATCTGAGGAGCGCAAAGATCGGTAAAGCTCAACACAGACTCGCAAGGCACGAAAGCAATCGGCGGCATCGTAGCTCGCAAGCGTACCGCGAAGCCTGTGCGCGAACTCCGGCGCCACAGTCTCGATTCTTCGCACCCCCGATGGACAACCTCCCGCACGATGAAGACACAGAGGTCCCAGCACCTTTCCACGCAGAAAAGAAAAGCCGTCGATGGCCTCAAACAGCTCACCCCTGCCTATCTTCACCGCAATATAGTGCACCCAGACCCAGAAACGGTCTTCTATCCACTGGGCATCGGGTGATGGAAACTCCGCCTTGCCGTGCTTTAGCGCTTGAGACATGCGTCCCACGCGCTCCCAAAGTATGGCCGGGTTCTCGACCCGTTTCGCGATATCATCAAGAGCCACGAATTTCAGATCGACGTGCACCAGCGGCTCATCGTACAGACAAATGAGCAGGCGCGGTTCACCGACATGCTCACCGGTGAAGGCGGCCAGGAGAACTCCGAATGAAGCGGCAATCTCTCGGCGATTATCCATCACCTCATCGTAATCGCGAGACTCAACGGCAATCACGAGGTCCAGGTCACTGAATTCGTCCATGGAATCGTTAAGGTACGATCCACCGATAGCGACACCGACGATTCGAGTATCGTGGCATATTGACTTGACCATGTTTTGGAGAAACTGTCGATGGACTGCGGGAACCGACGCTGGGAACATCCACCAGGATAGATGATTGGGAAGGAGCAGGCAAGCCCATAAATGGGATTCTTGCGCTATGCACGTATTTCATGTAACCCTTCGACTCTCAGGCTGTGTCGCAATCATGTGTTCCACCGGTTCCTGCGTTCGCCGAAAGCGAGCGTGTGAACCGGTGGTTCCTGAGGTTGCTCTCTCACAACACGATGCCGAGCATCGCAGGGTCACAACCACGCCTGGGGCGTGGTCAGGACCCTGCGAAACCCTATTATGACACAGCCTGTCTGCTCAGGATGAGGTTGTTGGCATTCAAAGCCATAAATGTACTCAAAAAAGTGACACACCGGCGAACTCTTGATGCGTATTTCTGGTTAGATTAGCAAAGTTAGTCGTCAGACACCGGGACCACCGGTGAAAGGAGAACTCAGATGACCAGGATAGCCGAAGCTCAACCGACCGAGTTAGCCAAAATCCAGGAACTACAAAACAAGATACTGGAAGACAAGAAGAAACTGGCCGAGATGCGCCGAAATGCCCCGAATGAAGAAGTGTCGGATTATACATTCACCTCACACGATGGCTCTGAAATCAAACTGTCCGACATGTTCGGTACCCATCAGGACCTGATTCTGATTCACAACATGGGCAGAGGATGTGCCTACTGTACTCTTTGGGCGGACGGTTTCATCGGTTTCACCGAGCATCTTGAGAACCGGGCAGGTTTTGTTGTGATCTCCAAAGATGAGTACACCATTCAGCGTAATTTCCACAAGAGCCGCGGATGGAATTTCAAGATGCACTCAAGCCACAACTCGACGTTCAACAGAGACATGGGCTATGAAGACGACAAGGGTTCGCAAATGCCCGGCATCTCTGCTTTTCACAAGGACGCCAACGGCAAGATCTGGCGGACCGGCTCGACCTGGTTTGGACCCGGCGATGATTTTTGTGCCGTGTGGCCGATGTTTGACCTGTTGAAGGATGGCCCCAACGGCTGGGCGCCCAAGTTCTCGTATTAGTTATAGCCTGGGCTGATTAGGTGGTGTCGGGCGACCCCGCCCGACGCAGGCAAGCCTGTTTTTCGCGCTACGCGCGGTCACTCTCTGTCCTATTGCGTGCCCGGCAGATGTCCACATCTGCCGCTCGGCTCGCAGATCATCCGGCGGTGCATGAGGACATACGCCGACCACGTGAAGTTACTTACCGATAGCTTCCGTCACCTTCGTCGTTGCCGATTTGTCGAGCTTGTTGTAAGGAAAGTCGGAGGCCACAGCCTTGACCTCATCCTGTGAGACGTGTTGGTTTCCCTCAACCTGGACGAGGATACGCTCAGACACCAAAACCATGAACTGGGTTTGCTCGACATCCATGTCGTCATTAAACTGTAACATTACCTTAGCGGGATAACCACTAATCTCCGTGGACTTTAACATGCCTTCAGGCGTGTCGTACTCTACTGCCGAAAAGAAGGCCGCCAGCATCATCTTGACCATCCCAGAGTCCATTACGCGAAGGGTGATCTTCTTCTGACCTTTGTCGAGTTGCTTGGTATAGCTGCGCTCGACTGTGGAGTAGCTCATTGAAGGCGTCTCGGCCGATTGCGCTGTCTTGTCATCGGTCCCACCGTACCCGGCCATCCCAGCAGCGGCTCCGTCGAAGTTGAACGTGCCGCCGTCGATCTTTCCGGCCTCCAAGTCGCCTATGGATTTCGGAAGGAGCTTGGCCAACTCGCGCCAGTTTAGGGCCTCGACTTGTTCTCCTGTCCCACCTCCGGGCAGTCCCATGGACTTCATCATCTCCATCGCCTTAACTTGCGCCTCGGCTTTTTTGTCTTGAGCCTGAGCGTGTACTTCACCCGTGAAGAATAAGCCCAGCACTAACAGGACCAAACTTAGCTTTACAATCATACCCCAGCACCTCCTTCGGTTACAAACCGGTTAATACAGCTTCATATCTATTGATACGCTTCTACCAGGGGGATTGTGGGACTGACAGCGCCGGAAGGCCAAAGGTTTGGCCGAAAATGCCGTATATATCTATTATGGAGTGTTTTAGCCCACGCTTATCGTCGGCCGGACCTACTCGATTACAATTTCTGCACAGCTTGTGCCCTGAATCTAAGAACTGACCCTCAATCCCACGGAGGAATACAATGCGAAGTCTAACAGTTATCATTCTGTTCACGATCCTTGTCACATCGGTGGCTGCTTCGGCACCATCAATAATCAACTATCAGGGTCGATTGACCGACAACGGTGTACCCGTACCGGATGCTGACTTGTCTGTAACGTTTACCATCTACGATGCCAAGGTTGGCGGTAATCCGTTGTGGACCAGGACGCAGACTGTCAGTGTCAAAGACGGTCTGTTTTCTGTGTTGCTTGGCATCCCTGCACCGATTCCGGACAGCGTCTTCGACGGCTCAACGCGCTATATGGCCTTCGCAGTTGACGGCGGGCCGGAGATGGACGGTCGTGTGGCACTCGTATCCGTCCCCTATGCGATAAAGGTAGGCAGTGTCGACGGCGCCAGTGGCGGGAATATCACCAGCAAACTGTCGATTGGACCCTCGCACACAAACACTGGGGATCATTCTTTCATTACCGGGTCTAGCAACACCGCATCGGGTGACCATTCGGTTGTCGGCGGTGAAGGAAATACCGCTTCCGGAGCCTGGGCTGTGATTGGTGGCGGTCAGAACAACTCAAACGCGTCTCTTTTTGGTACAATCGGCGGTGGTCAGGACAACATTATTCTTGGCGGCAACCATGTAACTATCTCTGGCGGCAAAACGAACTCGGTCGACGGGTTGTACGGCACGGTGGGAGGAGGGTTTAGCAACCAAGGGGATGCCGGCTCCACCGTTGCCGGTGGCTATGACAGTGAGGCCGTAGGCGCGTCTACGGTAGGCGGTGGTTTACGAAATACTGCGACCACCTTTCAGTCGACCATCTCCGGCGGGATCTATAACAGAGCGGAAGACACTCTGTCGACAGTTAGTGGTGGTGGATACAATTTCGCACGGGGCGCCTTTTCGGTGGTGGCGGGAGGTGGAGGAATGTCGGACGCAGATTCCAACTCGGCAACCGGTATATATGCAGCAATCTCGGGCGGGACACGCAACGTGGCCTCGGGAGGTAAGTCGGTTGTCGGTGGTGGAGATTTTAACACGGCGTCAAATACATTCGCCACCGTAGCAGGTGGCTGGGCCTGCCTGGCCGGGGCTGACTTTGCGACTGTTGGCGGAGGATTTGACAACGATGCGATCGGTAACCGTTCCGTTGCATCCGGCGGTAAGTGGAACCGGGCCAACTCGGACGCTTCCACCATTGCAGGCGGTCACGGAAACCAAACACACGCCACAGGGGCAACAGTCGGTGGAGGGGGGCGCAACAGAGCGTCCGGTGACTTCTCAGTTATAGCCGGAGGTGGTGGCTACTCAGTGTCTGACTCGAATACGACCACCGGCTTTAACTCGGCGATAGGGGGTGGTCGCAAGAATCTGGCAGGCGGAGATTGGTCCGTCGTCTCTGGTGGCTCAAACAATGTAGCCGAAGGGTGGGGCGCAACTGTTTCCGGAGGAGCATACAACTCTGCGAACGGCGATTTCGCTGTCGTGGGTGGAGGGGGGTCCGATTCTCCAGCCGATTCCAACTCCGCTTCGGGAGGCGGCGCGACCGTTCCGGGGGGATTGCGAAACGTGGCATCAGGGTTCGGATCGTTTGCCGCCGGTGTCGGTGCCCATGCGATATCGAATTTTAGTTTTGCCTGGGCGGACAATCCGGGAGTGAGCACTCCCTTCGAGGCGGTCGTCCCGCGGTCCTTCATAATTCGGGCCAGTGGCGGTGTTGGAATCGGAACCAATGAGCCGCTGGCTGATCTCCACGTCAACGGCAATATCTGTTACACAGGTTCTATTGGAGCCTGCTCCGACAAACGCTATAAGAAAAACATCTCCAATCTGAGCGGCAGTCTGGACAAGGTCCTCAAAATGCGGGGGGTTAGTTACGACTGGAATCAAGTGGATTATCCGAAGCACGACTTTGACGACCAAAAACATCTCGGATTCATCGCGCAGGAAGTTGAAGAACTGTATCCTGAGATGGTGATGACTGACAAGAACGGTTACAAGTCTGTCGATTACTCCCGCCTCACCCCTGTGCTGGTCGAAGCTATCAAAGAACAGCAAGAGCAGATCAAGTCACAAAACGCACAAATCGAAACACAGCAGGCCCAGCTTGATAAACTCCAGGTCCTGGTCAATAATCTGGTGTCAATGACCCAATCGAGCATGACACTATCAAAAAAGTAAAGTCTGCTACCTGATTGATGGCTATTCCATAATGGAATATGTGGACCTATTAAGAAATATCTCCTCGTATTAGGTACTATCCTGCGTATCTTCTACACGTCAGGTACTAATCACGTGCTCGCGATGGTCACACAAGCTATTGTTGATCACAAGAACCCATTGGGAGGGACCCTATGTCTCCGAAGATTCTGTTTTCAATCATCTGTATCTCACTCCTTTCTGCCAACATTCCAGCTGATGTTCCAAACGTGGTTAACTATCAGGGACGCCTGACGGAGGCATCGGGTGATCCAGTGGCCGACGATGCTTATCTGGTTAAGTTCATTATCTATGATGACCCGATTGCGGGCGCCGAAATCTGGAACTCGAATTTTCAGACCATAAACACTTCCAATGGCCTATTCACTTACCTGTTGGGAAGCAACGAAACATTGCCGGTCGGAATCTTTTCGGACACAAACAGATACCTCGCCCTTACTCTCGGCACCAACCCTGAATCAACCCCCCGTTCGCAGTTCAATACAGTTTCATATGCCTTTGAAGCACAAAACGCGTCTGATGCCGATTCACTCGGTGGACTTGATCCTTCGTTCTATCTTGACTGGGATAACCTGACAAATGTCCCGCCCGCTTTCGACGATGACACCCTTGACAGTTGGGAAATCCTTGATGAACCTGGGATCGCAGCCAACAGGTGGGGCGGCACTATAGTTCTTAGTCAGACTACCACGGTTATGACCGATCTTCGAACCGTGACTATTAGCATACCAGCACCCGGATATATAGTGGTAAACGGACACACCGATCTCCACCTTCGAGGGACCACTGGTAGGAATCAAGTCAAACTTCAAATCGATGAGACTATTGGCGGCAGCGCTGTGGGGTCGTACGATTCTCATACGGGGTTTGAAGCTGCTCCCAATACCTCGACGATCTACTATTCCGCAGACGTTAGCAGGATCTATTTCAAGTTCGAGGGACAGTATACATTTAGGTTGGAGGCTGTGGCGCATCATTTGAACAATGGGGATGCTGTTTCAGAGTGTGGTGGGCCTACAATAGTGGCAACTTATTTCCCAACCTCCTATGGATTTGTGTCTACCGTCGGCCAGGATCCCCCGGCTGATATAGAGAGTCAGTTGATTGAGATAACCAACCCGGACGGCTCGACCGAACAGACATATCAGTACGACCTTCGCGATCTGGAGCTTAGAGCAAAGGAAGCACGGCTCAAGGCTCAAGAAGCTGAGTTGGAGCTTCTAAAAGCGAAGCAGCAGGGCGCTTCAGGCAGGTGATTTCTCGGATGTGTGCAATTACAGCATATACAAGAAGATGTGTCAAATCGGTCGTTAATGAAACAGCCGACGACCCTTCGAAAGTAAGAACCAAAACTGCCCCCAGGGGCGGAAGGAAACGATCATGAAACGACTAATTACTTTGTCACTTGCTTTGATACTAGGAGTCGCCGTCGGTACTACGATGTTGATGCCAAGGAATGCCGAAGCGGTGGGTGGTCTGCTCTTTGGCCAGGCGGAACTTATTGAATTCAGTAATGATCAGGTTGTGAACCGGGTAGTAGTACGAATCAATAAAGGATGGCTCAACTCAGATAACTTCACTTTGGGCATTACAATCACAGGACTCAACGACGGTCCTCACGAACATGGATATCAGGAGGTCCATTTGAGAACCACCGAAGTCCTAGGCACTGAAAACAATACTGCTTATGTTGGTATCGATTGGAACACAGACATCGCACCGACTCACAGTTCGGAGACTTATACTGTTTGCGTTAAGATCATGAACAACGGAGCCGAGACGTGTAATGACTTTGGACCTTACTAAGCATCAAAGTATACACCCGAAAAAGTCATAGAACTTGCCGGCAGAGCAGGTGAAGAAACCGGCATACACTTCTGCCTGAAATAACCAAGACGAAACGTAACAAAACTGCCCCCAGGGGCGGAAGGAAACGATCATGAAACGACTAATCACTCTATCACTCGCTTTGATACTAGGAGTCGCCGTCGGCACTACGATGATGATGCCGAACGATGCCGAAGCTATCGATGCTAAACTAACGGGGCTTCCTGTATCTCTTAATGCTGATGGGTTAGAGGTATTCTCTCTCGTTGTGGAAGTCAAAAAAGGCTGGGTAAATACTGACAATATCGCGTTAGACATAACAATTGAAGGTTTCAACAACACGGTTTCATTCCGTGGGCGTCAGGTAGTTCCCATGTCAATGACGAGCATCTTCCCTGATACGGATGAGAGAGACTTAGTCCACGTGTTAGTTGAATGGAATGATGCCGCTCGTAATGTCCATGCCGAAGTATATGAAGTGTGTGTTCAGGTTCTGGCAGGAGGGATACCACTGGGTGGAAACGAATGTGATATTTTCAGCGTGGTTCAATAGACTACCACCGGGAGACAAAGTGCTCCCCAACATCTATATGATTCCCCAACGAGGAAACTGAGGCTCAGTTCTGCCAGCAATAGGCAAGACGAAACGTAACAAACTGCCCTCAGGGGCGGAAGGAAACGATCATGAAACGACTAATCACTCTATCACTTGCTTTGGTTCTGGTGTTTGCGCTGGCGACGTCATTGTTGGTGCCGAAGGAGGCTGAAGCGGTCGCAGCTACGCTAACGGGTATTCCTCTGGCGATTGAATTTGGTGGCACCCTCCAAATTCAGTACGTATTGATTGAAGTAAAAAGAGGCTGGTTAAATGGTGCAGCCTTTGAATTAGATATCGAGATCACTGGTGTAAACGGTGTGCCTCAAGACCATGGGCATAGGAGGGTTCCTCTTTCCTCTGGTACTGTCTTTTCTGCCGATAGAGACATCGCCCACGTCGTGATTCCGTGGGATGATCCAGGCTCACAGAACACCGATGAGACTTACACTGTAACCGTTCAGGTGCTGGCACAAGGGACACCACTGGGCTTTCCTATTTCTAGACCATTCGAATAGCTGTCCATAGTAATTACATAGCATTGTGCCAGCCCATCAGTTGTATATCTGCTCAGGGAAAAAGCTGATGCTCATTTTCAGTAGAAAGAACTAATGACGAGTTTAGGCAAGAGCCCTTTAATGTAATTGAGGGTGCCCTTAAAAAAGGCGCCACCCGGATTCGAACCGGGGAATGGAGGTTTTGCAGACCTCTGCCTTACCACTTGGCTATGGCGCCAAAAAAAAGCGGGAAACGAGACTCGAACTCGCGACAGCCACCTTGGCAAGGTGGTGCTCTACCAACTGAGCTATTCCCGCTTAGCGAATTTGGTCACAGATTATACTATCGGCATACCACCTTGTCAACTTCTTTCGATTTGGAAATTAACCAAATTCACCCTTCGACTGCGCTCAGGACGACACGGTCAAGCCGTGTTCTTGTGGCTTCGCCACGTGACGCGTGGTGCGCATGAAGTGCGAGAAAGTGATTTATCACCGCGTCGCGCATGAGACCCATTTATGGGCCATGTATGGGTCAGGGGTTGATCTCAGCTTTGGTCTTGGCGGCATCGGCCTGGATTTTTGGCCAGTACCAGGGCGTCAGCTTCTTTATCCAACGCTCATGCACGTTGGCTCTGGCCGTGTCGCCTGAGACAGCCGAGTAGAAATACAGATCTTTGTGCGCCTCAAAAACCAGAGAATCCTGAGCCAGGACCCTATCCAGCAAGCGCACGGCCATCTCATGCTCACCCACGAGCAGGTGGCTGAAAGCCTTCTGATAGATGACATACGGATTGTACGGCGTCGGCGAAATTTTCAGAGCGCGGGCGTACTGCTCAATAGCCCGTTGTTGCTCACCGGCCACGTAATAGTCCAGACCCTTCTTGTAGTACTGGACATACTCGACCGGGTAGGTAGGAATCAACGATCCAGCTATTTCTCTGACCCGTTTGAAAGCCGGGACAAGAGTGCCGCCTCCAACTGAATCGGTCGGGTAAAACCAGCCAATCGTTCGATAGGCATTCAAAAACTCAGGGAACAAAAGCAACGCCCGCTCGGCCGGCGCCGATGGTTTCACCCCGGTGGAAAAAACAATGTAATCCGGCGCGCGGGTCAGCAGATACTTGGTGTTGTGTTTTTGCTCTTTCCATGTCGTGGTCATTCCCTTGATGGGTGGTTCGGAATGGCGTGCTATAGTGGAGTCGGTCAGGCCGAGCAAATCGATTATCTCATGACCGAGCAGTTCATAGCCAAAAATGCCGATAGTTGCCACTGCAACCGAAAAATCAGTGCTATCCGCCTCGATCATCCGTTGACCCATGTATTGCATCTTGCGCATGAACAACTTCTCAGTTCGATTGTAGGTGGTCACGTGGCTCCAGGGTAGACTCACGGTCAGCACCAGCATGGTGAGAGCGACCAGTGAATAAACAAGGTAGCGTGCTTTGCGTTTCAGTTTTTCCGCGACCATCTGCACCGAGAGGGCAACCAACAATCCGTAACCGGCCATCAAGGGGATGAAAAAGCGGTAGACTTTCAAAACGTCGCCGCCGACCAGGACCACGTAGGCGGTGTAGAGAAGTACGAACAGATAAACGGCCCGGAAGGACTTCGATAAGCGGCCCCAGAAAACCAACGGCACCAACATACCAATGCCGTAAAAGCCACAGTCAGCGAAGAACTTACCGGCATATTCTAAACCGTTATATAAATAGTCCAGGTGCGGACCGGTCTTGGCAAAAAAAGGATTGGGGAAGATCGAACCGTAGTAGACAAACTTGAAAACTGCGTATGGCAACGAAAGTACGAAGGCCACAAGCACCATGCTACCTGAGTAGCGAGGCAGACGGCGTTCACTGACCGCCTCGATCAACATCAAAAGACCCGCCACCAGCGCTCCCTCCGGACGGACCCAAACGCCCAGTATTATCGGCAGGAGCAGCCAGCGACTGCGCAGGAGGAAACAGTACAGCGAGGCCAGAACACAGAGCGCGAAAACAGCCGTCTCAAGACCGGCCGGTGACCAGTAGGCCAGCGCCGGATTGGCTGCGACCAGATAGGTGGGCAGCAGAGCGATGTAAATGTCCTTGTTGTCAAAGAGACGACGGGCCGTCAGATAGGTCAGAATGATAATCCCTGCACCAGAGAACAATCCGGTGAGCCGTGACACCAGAATAAAGTCCATTTGCAGTGCGCCGGCCAGCGCCATGTATATCACCCAGCCGAAATTGGTAAAGCCCTCGATCCTCTCCCCTATGTTGTACACCAAGCCGTGCCCGTTGAGCAGATTGGCTACGTAGCGATACGAGATGTAGGCATCATCCTGGATAAACCAGAACTTGCGGGCCAGCCATCCGAAGATCAGCAAGGCCGGGACTGTGGGTGCAAGCGACCTGAGAAAATTTATCAATCCGGTACCGTCATCCTATGTTGGCCGACGAGTTGCTCGAAAAGACTAAGATATCGTTTGACCGACAGACGCCAAGAGAAATCTTGCTTCATTCCGGCTTTCATGATTTTCATCCAAAGCCGACGGCGGGCAAAAGACGTGAGGGCTCGGTCCAGGCTTCCAAGAAGAGCTTCGGGCGTCTCTTCGTTAAACACAAAACCAGTGCCGCTTCCGTCCTCGGGGTCACAATCCACCACCGTGTCGACCAGTCCACCGACTGAGTTTACAATCGGCACCGTTCCGTATTTCAACGAATACATCTGGTTGAGTCCACAAGGCTCGAACAACGACGGCATGAGGAAAATATCTGCAGCTCCTTCGATCAAGTGGGCCAGGCGTTCATCGTGGGCCAGATAGACTTTGAGCTTATCGGGGTACTTATTTTCAAGCATGGTCAGGAGTTTGTGGTACTTTTCCTCCCCCGTGCCCAGAACGACCATCTGCAAATCCATGGCAAACATGCGATCAGCAGCATCCCGAATGAGATCGAGACCTTTCTGGTGAACAAGCCGGGTAATCATCCCGACCAGCGGAGTCCCCTGGCGTACCGGTAGTCCGGCTACTCCCAACAACTCGATCTTGTTCATTCGCTTGCCGCTTAAGTTGGCGGGATGGTATTTGTGGGGCAGCAGGTTGTCGCGCGAGGGTGACCACGAGCCGTAATCGACACCATTGAGAATTCCATGTAGGTCCCCGCTTCGTTCTCTCAGGACGCCATCCAGCCCGCATCCGAACTTGCCGGTCTGAATCTCCTGTGCATACCGGGGCGAAACTGTGGTGACCTGGTCGGCCAATACGATACCACCTTTGAGATAACTCATCTGACCGAAGAACTCAAGCGAAGCTGTCGGCTGGATCAGGCCGTCACTCAGTCCCAGGACATCAAACCGTGCAGCATCGAAATTTCCCTGGTGGGCCAGGTTGTGTATTGTCAGGACCGATTTCGTGTCGGCAAAGAAAGGGTCCTCCGAGTAAACTGTTTTCAGATAAACAGCCACCAGGGCCGTTTGCCAATCATGCAGGTGAACTATATCCGGTCTGAAAGCCAGTTTCCGCGCCGTTTCGAGAATGGCTCTGCTGAAAAACGCAAACCGTTCGTCGTTGTCGACGAAGTCCTGTTTGGTGTCGTGATGTCCGTACAGTCCGCGACGGTTGAAGTAATCGGGATTGCCCACAAAATAACACTTGAGACCACTCTTCCGATCAACGGCCCGGCTGAGGCTCATGACCACGTGCTTGTCGGCGACCGGTATTCTGAGCGTCCAGCCCAAAGGCTCAAGATGGTGATCGGCCGTGTCCAAAAACCCGTAGTGCGGGATGAACACGCGCACATCGTGACCCTGACCGGCCAATGCCTGCGGCAAAGCGCCGATGACGTCACCCAGCCCGCCCGTCTTGGCAAACGGCACCATTTCCGATGCAGCCAACAGAATTCGCACCTTAGGCATCCTTTCCCAAAGCTTGAGTATCCTGCCGTTGACGCCACTGCTCCACATCAACCTCGCGCAAAAAGGCTGCCGATTCTTCGGGCGGGGTGGGGTTGATGTGGAAGCCTGAGCCCCATTCGAAACCGGCCACCCGGGTCAGCTTGGGGATTATCTCTATGTGCCAGTGGTAGTGCTCGTGGTGTTCTTTCGAAACCGGCCGGGTGTGCAGCATATAATTGAAGGGCGGATCATTGAGCGCAGCCTTCAATCGTGACAGCGTGTCCTTGACCGCTCGGGCCAGCACAAGCACTTCGTCATCGCTCATCTCAAGGAAACACGACTGGTGCGTCTTGGGCAGAAGCCAGGTCTCAAAGGGGAATCTCGGTGCAAACGGTTGTACCGCCAGGAAAGCATCGTGATCGGAAACCACGCGCTCACCTTCGGTCAAGTCCTGCCGGACAATGTCGCAGAAGATACAGCGCTCCTTGAAGTCCCAATACCGTTTGGCGCCGGTTATTTCTTCGGCGACACTTTTGGGAATGATCGGCGTGGCGATCAGTTGACTGTGGGCGTGCTCCAAAGATGCCCCGGCCATCTCGCCGTGGTTTTTGAATACCAGGATGTACTTGAAACGGCGGTCCCGCTGCAAATCGAACATTCGCTCACGGTAAGCCCAAAAAACGTCGCGCACCTCTTCGTCGGTCATGTCGACCATGTCGCGGGCGTGATCCGGTGTTTCGATGAAAACTTCGTGGGCGCCTACGCCGTTCATCTTGTCATAGATGCCCATCGGTTGACGATCCAACGTACCTTCGACCATCAAGGCAGGGTATTTGTTGGGCATTACACGCAGAGTCCAGCCCGGTTGGTTGGGTTCGGTACCATCCTTGCGGTAGGCCAGGATTTCAGGCGGAGTGTTGTCTTCGTGGCCGGGACAAAAGGGACACATGGTGGCAGCGCTGCGCTGTGACACCGAGGTGAACGAACTGGGACGTTTGCCGCGCTCACTTGCGATGATCACCCAGCGACCGGTGATGGGGTCTTTACGAAGTTCCGGCACTAGTGTCTCCCGGTATGGCAGGCTGCTCAAAACCCGACAACGCCATCATCCTCATTGATATCATCGGATAGCTTGCGCAACAGTTCGATTTCCCGATCCGATAATTTGTGGTTACGTCGCTCCGCGCTCGTTGTCGCCGTCTCGATCGCCTTCTCGATATCGTAACGTTGGTAGGCGCCGGAAGTGCCCCAACTAAACGAGGGCACTTCTTTGTCGGCAATCAAAGCACCGCCGAACAGGTTGCAACTGACACCGATATTTATCCCGGTGTTCAACAGCGTACCGATACCGAACTTGGTGTGGTCGCCGATAAACGAGCCGACCTTGATCGAGCCGGTGTCGATCATTTTGCCGCCGACACTGACGCGGATGTTTGAGTAGTTGTTTTTCAAATCTGAATTGGTGGTCATGGCGCCGAAATTAACCCACGGACCGACATAACTGTGACCGATAAACCCTGCGTGATACTTATTCACGTAACTATGAAAGATGCTCTCTTCCACCTCTCCCCCAACGCGACAAGTGTGCCCGATCGACGAAGCTACGATCTTGCCGGCCACGACAACCGAGTTGGGCCCGATATAGCAGGGTCCATGAATCGCGGACTGGGTGTCGACACGACTGTTGCCGCCAATGTAGATCGGTCCCTCCGACGCATCCAGAAGTGCGCCCTGGGCCACCCGCACCCCGGGTTCGACTATTATGTTTTCGGGATTGACGATAAACACCCGCGAGGGCATCTCGTTTTTGTGGGTCAGCGCATCTTTCAGTCTCAGGAAGTCGGTTGTGATCTCCCCACCGATGTCGGCCATGATCTCCCAGCAGTAGTTGTAGAGGCTGGCTGTCGTCTCGCGGGTAGTAACATCGGCCGATTCTGCTTCGAGGAGTTCCTGGTATTCGCGTTGGGTGGCCACCGAGGGGGCCAGCTTGAGCAGCCCTCGTTTGAAAAGAACGGCCACCGTTTCATTCTCGTGAGTGAAAACACACGATCCTTCGCTTGCGGAGATCAACTGAGACAGGTCGCCGTAATCTCGAACGCGACCATTGAGCAGCAGAACGCCGTCCTCGGATTTCTTGATAATGTTGACCGGCATATCGCGATGTCTCTCGGCCAGGCGCGGTGAGACCTGGGTGCGGGCGGCAAAACAGAGCTCGGCATCATTGAAGTAACGCTCGGCTCGTTTGAACATTGGGACAATCCCGGACCTCAGTGTGTAGACAGGACGCATATATGTCAGAGGGTAGAATTGATCGAAAACGGCATCTTCGTAGAAACAGATTCTCAAAGGCATCCTTGTCCTCGCTGTTTACAGTCCAAACTGTACTTATCGGCGCAATCCGGACGCAGACTTAGTAGTCCGAAAAGATGGTGAGTTGGGGGATCAGAGGCAAGTATAAAGAAGAACCAGAAAAACCGCAGGTCGATGGGTGGCCGTCTAAAAGCCTCGACTCCGCTCGGCATGACACCTAGCCAACGAATTGAGATTGCCGCGTCGTCTCGCGTAGCGCGGGGCTCCTCGCAATGACGCTGGTGGCGCAAGTCAGGATGAAACATGAAACAGGCTTGCCTGTCACCCCCAAACCGGGTTTGAGGGTGCCACCCGATGTGCCTCTTGCGTTGTGCCCGCCGAGCCGTAGGTCGAAACCCCTGTGGTTTCGACATCCCGCGCTGCGCGGGATTCTTCTTGTGCCCCGGCCCTGTTTGTGCCCGCCGAGTCTTCAGACTCGGCGTCAAGACAACAGCTTCACCCTTCGACTCCGCTCACCTATGAAAAGGTCGTAGTCAACTGTTTTTCTATACACGCTCGCTTTCGCTATACACCGTACACGGGTACGACTCACCTATTCGGGCCAATATGCCCATGATTTTT
>JAOUBJ010000018.1 GCA_029860345.1 Candidatus Zixiibacteriota bacterium
GTGACATACTCGACGCGCGAAGCGGGAGGAAGTGGTTCACCACCTTCGACTGCGCTCAGGGTGACATACTCGACGCGCGAAGCGGGAGGAAGTGGTTCACCACCTTCGACTGCGCTCAGGGTGACATACTCGACGCGCGAAGCGGGAGGAAGTGGTTCACCACCTTCGACTGCGCTCAGGGTGACATGCTCGACGCGCGAAGCGGGAGGAAGTGGTTCACCACCTTCGACTGCGCTCAGGGTGACATGCTCGACGAGCGAAGCGGGAGGAAGTGGTTCACCACCTTCGACTGCGCTCAGGGTGACTGTGCCTTTACAAGCCGACTCGCCCTAACATAGTCAGAGCTTCGATGCGCGTGGCGGTTTTGCGCATCATGCCGCGGATAGCTGAAGTCACAATCCGGCTGCCCGGCTTTTTGATACCGCGCATGGTCAAACAGAGATGCTCCGCCTCAACCACGATCAACACACCCTTGCAATCGATAGCTTCCACCAACGAGTCGGCAATCTGTGTGGTCATCCGCTCCTGCACCTGCAAACGGTGCGACAAAATCTCCACCACTCGCACCATGTTCGAAAAACCGGCCACTTTGTCGTGCTGCGGAATGTAAGCCATGTGCACCTGGCCGAAGAACGGTAGCATGTGATGCTCACAAAGAGAATAGAACGAAATATCTTTGAGCGTGATCATTTCGTCTTTGTTGGAAGTAGTATACTTGCGAAGCTCGGCGGTCGGGTCGGCTGTGTAGCCGTCGAGCACTTCGTCGAAATACTCAAAGACCCGTTCGGGCGTGCGCTCAAGACCCTCGCGAAGAGGGTCCTCGCCGATTCCTTCGAGAATCAGCTTGACCCCCTGGGTGATCTTATCGCGATCTATGGCCACCGGTTAGCTCTCCGGTGTCGGGACGGGCGGCTCGACCGGTTCGGCATCGCCGGTCGACTCGCCAATTATGACATCCACTTCGGAGCCGTCGATGATCTCCTTCACCAGTAGCGCCTTGGCCAGCTTGTGCAGGTTGTCGATATTGCCGCGCAGCAATTCCCGGGCGGTATCTTCGGCGCTCTCTATAAAGGCGCGCACTTCCTGATCGATCACTTCGGCGGAGGAGTCTGAATAATCTTTCGGTTGGGCCATCTCGCGCCCCAGAAAAACGTGCTCTTCGGTTTTGCCGAACGTGACCGGTCCCACTTTGTCGGACATACCCCAGTTGCAAACCATCTTGCGAGCCAGTTTGGTTGATCGTTCCAGATCGTTGGCCGCGCCGGTAGCGATTTGTTCGAACACGAGCATCTCGGCCACCCGACCACCCATCAGAACGGCCAGGGTGGTTTCAAGGTATTCGCGCGAAAGGGTGTGTCGTTCATCCACCGGTAACGACTGGGTCAAACCAAGAGCGAGACCGCGCGGGATGATCGTGACTTTATGAATCGGGTCCGCCTTGGGCAGAAGTTTGGCCACCAAAGTGTGTCCGGCCTCGTGGTAGGCGATGATTTTCTTTTCTTCGTCAGCAATCACCAAAGACTTGCGCGCCGAACCCATCATTACCTTGTCCTTGGCCTCCTCGAATTCCACCATGCTCACTTCGGTCTTGTTGTGGCGTGCGGCCAAAAGCGCGGCCTCGTTGACCAGATTGGCCAGATCGGCGCCGGACATCCCGGGTGTACCGCGAGCAACCACCGACATATCGATTCCTTCAGCCAGCTTGATCTTGCGGACATGCACATCGAGAATCCCCTGGCGTCCCTTGACGTCCGGTGTCGGTACCACTATCTGACGGTCGAATCGACCGGGCCGCAACAGCGCCGGGTCGAGCACATCGGGCCGGTTGGTGGCCGCCACCAGGATAACACCTTCGTTGGATTCAAAACCGTCCATCTCGACCAGGAGCTGGTTCAATGTCTGCTCACGTTCGTCATGGCCGCCACCCAAACCGGCGCCGCGATGACGACCGACGGCATCTATCTCATCGATAAAGACAATACACGGTGCGTTTTTCTTGCCTTGTTCAAACAGGTCTCGCACACGGCTGGCGCCGACACCGACAAACATCTCCACAAAGTCAGAGCCGGACATCGAGAAAAACGGCACACCGGCCTCACCGGCCACGGCGCGGGCCAACAGCGTTTTACCGGTACCTGGGGGACCTAACAAAAGGGCACCCTTGGGAATCTTACCGCCGAGTTTTTGAAACTTGGATGGTTCTTTGAGAAACTCGATAATTTCCTGCAGTTCTTCCTTGGCTTCATCGGCACCGGCCACATCTGAGAAGGTAACTCTGGGGCGCTCATCGGTAAGCAGCTTCGCCTTGCTTTTGCCAAAAGAGAACAGCCCTTTGGGTCCACCGGAACCCTGCATCTGCCTGATGAAGAACAGCCAGATCAAAACCAAAATCACCCACGGCGCCGCCGCCACCAAAATCGAGAAAACGTCCGGCCCCTGAACCTTGGCCACTATCTTGGCCCCGGCTTCTTCCAAACGTGTGATCACCGCGTAGTTGATATCGGGAAACGGAATCCTCGTCTTGAACTTGGAGAACGATTGAGTATCGTTCGATGAAGCGAAAACTCTCGGCTCGACCAATCGTCCTTCCACGTCGCGGTCGGTAAAGGAGGCCTCCGAGACGTTCTTGTTGTTGATTTCATCGACAAACTCGGTGTAAGTAATCTCCACCGTGTCCCGGTTGAAACTGGTGTAGTAGCTATAAGCTGCAATTACAATCAAAGAGAATGCGGCCCAGAAGATCAGAGATCTTCCTGCGCCCCGCCAGCCGGTGGGCGGTGTGGGTTTATCGGAGGAGTCTTTCCCTTTTCCGGGAAGACTAAAACGGCCTTTGCCTTGTTTATCGTCGGTCACACATACACCGTAGTTAAAATGTTATCAGCTACCCGTTATACTCTCAAAAAGACTATCTATTCTATTCCTGTCGGCCTTTTCTGATTTCTTAGTGATCAATCACTTTGCCAATAAACGGCAGGTTGCGGTACAATTGCGTGTTGTCCAGACCGAATCCGATCACAAATTCGTTGCCTATCGAGAACCCTTTGTATTTTATATCCAGCCCCACCCGATGGCTGGCTGGTTTGTCCAATAGAGCAACAACTTGCACCGAGGCCGGTTCCTGGGCGGCCAGTTGTTTGATTATCATCGAAACAGTACGTCCGGTATCAACCACACCTTCGATTATCAAAACATGTCGACCCTTCAAGGGCATCGGCACGGCACCGCCGAATTGTACGTTCTCGTCCTGATCGCGACCGTTGCGGTAGGAAGCAGCCGAGACAAACTCTACTTCCATCGGTAAAGAAATCGAGCGCATCAGATCGGCCAGGAAAACGACACACCCCTTGAGCACTCCCAAAAGCACCGGCGTCTGACCTGCGTAGTCGTTATTGATCTCTTCACCCAGTTCGGTTATGCGCTGGGCTATCCTCTTTTGATCCAGCATGAGCTCAAACGGCTGCAACGGCTTTTTTTCTGGGGCGGACGATTTCAATTTTCAATACCTCTTTTGTTGAGCTATCTACCTTCACGCGGTCGGCAATCTCAAAACCGACCAGCCAAACAATTCCATCTGAGTCGCACACTACCGGAATCTCGTCGCGATAAACCGGTGGCACTTTGCGGTCGGTCAAGTAATCACCAACCTTACGAGAGCCTTTCAGACCCAGCGGGCGGAACCGGTCGCCCGACCGAATACTGCGCACGGTCAGCGGCATCTCCAGCTTGGCCAGGTCCAAAACGACCGTCCGTGATCTTCGTTTGCGATCGAGCTGTCCGGTGTACCGTTGCCTGAGACAACGCACGGTCAGCAGCAATCGATCAAGCAGACAATCGACACCTGGTTTCAGCCGAACCGAGAACCTGATCCTCTCGCGTCTATAAAGAACCAGTTTACGGGCGACAATCTCCGCCTGTAGCCTGCCTCGCAGCGAGATCGCTTTGCCTTTGTCGACGGCCAATGTGTCCAGCCGGTCGACCTGCGTCTTGTCCGGTTGCGTGTTGGTGCGCAAACATTCTGCGATACAATGCCTTAGCACACGTCGCCGTAACCATACATCATAAGTACGGAGTTTGACCAAATCAAGTTCAATTTTACCGCCAACAGTTTTGCGCCTGACATTTTTGAGCCGACTACTCGCCTGGGCGGCAAGATAACGTTCCTCCTCCAAACTGGTCTCGGCCAGGTTCAAGAGCGCGCGGTCGACCGAAGGATTCAGCCGCTCTCGAACTTGCGGCAGTAACTGATTGCGAATAAAGTTTCGTGAGTAGTCAAGGGCTGCATTAGATTGATCGATGCAGAAGGCGACCCGCTGTTTTTTGAGATAAGCCAGAATATCGGCTTTGCTGACAGTCAACAGTGGCCGGATAACCATGCCCCTCTTGATAGGGATACCAGTCAAGCCCCGCTTACCGGTACCGCGTAAAACTCGAAACAGAATCGTCTCCACGTTGTCGTCGGCATGATGGCCCAGGGCGATCCTTTTGCAATTGTGTTGATCGGCCAGCTGGGCAAAAACTCGATATCTCAGATCACGCCCAGCTTCTTCCACAGATTTCTTGACCCGCTTGGCCAACGAAGGTACATCCTCGCGCACCATGGTCAACTCGACTTTCAGTTTGTCGCAAAGATGCCGGCAAAACTTCTCCTCCTGGGCAGCCGCCTTTACTCTGATGCCATGATTGACATAGGCGGCGTGAAGGGAGAGCTTCATTGAACGTTTCAGCCGGGACAAAAGATGCAACAGCGCCACCGAGTCGGGACCGCCTGAGAGAGCGACGAGCACCGAATCGCCGGGCTCAAGTAATTCGTGCTCGGCAATAGTCGTTTTGACTTTGTTCAGCATCTTACCGGCAAAGATACCTTCTTTGGTGGAAATTGCGAACTAAAACGGTGGCGCCCATGAATGGGTCTCTTGCGCTCCGCGCCCTGCTCATTTCATGTTGAGCGGAGTCGAGGCATAAGATTGCCGCGCGAATCACGCCGATAGGAGCCACTGGTGGCCGCGGGATTCGCTCGCAATGACTCAGAAGGATGGGCTTTCAACAAACCCACTGTTGTGAGTGCGGGCCGCTATCCTCAAAACCGTTTCTGATAGACATGGCAGTAAGGCTCTTTGCCGGATCGTTCGTAGTAATCCTGATGGTAGTCTTCGGCCGCCCAAAACTTGTCGGCTTGCACCACCTCAGTAACGACCGCGTAGCCGTTGGCCTTCAATAGGCCTATCAGCTTCTCGGTGATCTCTCGCTGATGGTCGTCGACATAGAAGACCGCCGAACGATACTGATCACCCACGTCCGGTCCCTGTCGGTTGACCTGAGTGGGGTCGTGGATTTCGAAAAACAGTTTGGCCAGACTCTCAAAATCGATCTTGGAAGGATCGAACAAAACTTCGACCGTCTCGGCATGACCGGTGCTTCCTGAGCAAATGTCCCGGTAACTGGGATTGTCAATTCGTCCGCCCATATAGCCCGAGCGCACGCCGAGAACACCTTCGGCAGACTGCAGAAGATGCTCAGTCCCCCAGAAACAGCCACCGGCGAAGTACGCTTTGGCGCTTTCAAGCTGAGCCGTCTCGGAAGTGAAATTCATTGAGATCGAGTTGACACAGTGTCGGGTGTTCTTCTCGGTTAATCCTTCGCCGACAAAAACGTGTCCCAAATGAGCCCGGCAAAAGTTGCACACGATTTCGGTGCGGCGGCCGTCGGCATCGGGCACCTGGCTCACCGCCCCTTTGATGGCATCATCAAAACTGGGCCAGCCACAGCCGGAGTCAAACTTGTCGGTCGACTTGAACAAGGGCGCATCGCACCGCTTGCACGTATACACGCCGGCTTCTTTGTGATTGTAGTACTTTCCGGTGAATGGCGCTTCGGTACCTTTATCCACGATGACTCTTTTTTCATCTGATGTGAGCGTGTTCTGTTTCATGGTATTACCGTGCTCTTTTTCACCCTTGACTTTCACACTAAACGGCAGTGCAACCAACAATCCAACCAGAGCTACTCTGTAGAGTATCAATATCGAATGTTGGCTCCAGCGCACCTTTGTGTCAGTCCGGGGGGAGCGTTTTTGATTGAATGTGTGCATGGCTTTATCCTTTGTATCATAGACACACGGAGTCGCCATTTTGTTCCAGCGAAATCGGCGCCGGTGTTCTTGTGGCAAGGTCGATCGAGACCCCTGACCCGAAGGCGAGAGCCACGGCTTGTCCGTGTCGTCTTGAGCGCAGTCGATGCATGAACGAAGTCAGCAGCCCAGAGGATGAGATTGCCGCGTCGTCCCGCGCAGCGCGGCACTCCTCGCAATGACGCGAAACAAGGTTCTTTCGACAACTGTCCACCAACGTGTGCGTCCCCGACTTTCAAAGTGAATTCAGTCGGTGAACGGTACGGTGCGGATTCCGGTGGAAGCGGACAGTTGCTCCGCCTCCGCACTCGTGCGACAGAAACAGGCAAGCCTGTCTTTGGGTATCGCAGAGAAATCGATATCCCCACTGTGTCTGTATTCTTTCTCCTGCCGCCAGTCGGATTTGCTCCCGGCCGATTGTGTCAGCCAGGGTTCGATGACCGAAGGAGGTCCCTCGGCACTTTGGTAGTAGCACACCGGTTTGATTCCGAGGGCGTTTGCCGTCTTGCGTTCAATGCCAATACCGTAAGGTTCGAAGGACATCTGGCTATAGCGAGCGCGCCATCTAATAAGCGGAACCAATTCGCTCGGCCGAAGCGCAGAGAAGCAGACACACCGTGTATTACCCGGCATGTTGTTGCTGGAGGCTACTATCTTTCGGCTGTTCATAATCGACTCGAGCGTGTCAAAACCGCTTCTGGGACACTTCTGTGAGTGCACGACGTCCCGATAGTAATCAACTGCCCGCTCGGTGGGCCAACATGTGTTTGCGGCTCGTGTCCAATGAACGAGATACCTGTCCTTACACGAAAGAATCTCCTCGGTCAAATCTTCCGGCGCAATGGTGTAGCCCAGTTTTCCAACCCGCGTTTCGTGATTGATCCGCCAGCTATTAATAATCGGCTTGCCGTCGGTCTCGGCGGCTGCGACAAGCTCACTCATGACACCGCCCTTTCGGATCGATATAGGGACAACCACATCTGAGTCGAGCGCGATCAATTGATCGCGCTCCTGCATGAGTTTGTGCTTGTCGAACGATCGTTCATCAATGGCCAACAACGCGCGAAAGGTTACAAGAGTCTCATCGAGTGCAAACTGCTCCAAGGTCTGTTTCTTGATCTTGAAGAAGTCAGCTTTTGATGCTGCCGGAATCATCAGAATGAGCGGAAGTTTTTCAACCGAAGCCAACGCCGTGATTAGCTCCCAGGTTTGCACACCGACGGAACTGTGTAACACCAACGAGTTGGCTTTCACCCACCGGACGGCGCTCAAGGTCTGACGCACCCAGGCATCCTGGCCGCACGGTCGCAACGGTTGCCTGGACAGCAAAATGGCCGCTGAGCGTTGTATCTTCATCTGTTTCCTCGATAAGGTTAGTACCGATGGATTATAGAGCCTGCCTGCCCACTTGGCAAGGTGGATTGTTTTTGTTGCGCCGACCTGGGATCTTCGGGATCATTGACAGATCATGCTTTCACGTCGACTCATACCCGGGATACTCGCTTGCACGATCCTTGCCGTTTCCACCCAGGCTGCCACGCTTACCGTCGAGCGCGGCTCGAACCTGCAGTCGGTGATTAATTATGCGGTCGATGGCGACACCCTGCTTCTGGGAATCAAGACCTTCGAAGCGACTCCCTCAGAGTTTGTCGACTCCCTGTGCGGAAACTGTCTCGATCCAAAAACGCTGGTGACTGCCTCCACCGGATTCGTGATCAGAGGTAAGTCGCTGGTTATAATCGGCCGCGACCGCTACCAGACACGCCTGATGACCAAAGCCGGCTATGGTGTCTATATCGAAGACTCCCCCTCGACCAAACTGATCAACCTGACTATCACCGGTGGCCGACGCGATGCCGACGGCAACGCTACCGACGCCGCCGTGGTCGTGCGGCGCTCCAACGTACAACTGGAGAACCTCGAGATCATCGACAACGATCACCGGCTCGACAGTGTGGTTGTCGGCATAGGTGGTGCTTTCGGTCGCGAAGGATCGACCATGATGGTGGCGAACTGCAACATCGTCAACAACGGCTGGGACGGAATCGCGCTCTACCGCGGGGCCTGCGCAACCGTGACCGACTGCTTGATCAAGGGTGGACGCGGCGCCGGCATCGGCGTTACCTGGGATGCATCGTGCGTGGCCTATCGTAACGAAGTAACCGGCTACTGGAAGGGTATCGGCGCCTTTGGAACTTCCTGGGTAATCGCCCGCAATAATCTGGTGCATGACAATCTCGGCTGGGGCATCATCGCCACCGGCCAGTCGTTTATGGATATCGCCAACAACGTCGTGCATCACAACGGCAACTGCGGCGTGGCGCCCTGGTCGACCGAAAGCCGCGGACGGATGGTCAACAACATCATCACCGAAAACGGTTGGCGCGAACAATGGGTGTGCCCGTGTGTCGGTGTCTGGAACTACGGCGACTGGGCCAAATGGCAGTTTTCAAACAACATTGTCTTCAATAATAAAGAGGATGAATACCGGGATATCTGGGACCAAAAAGACATAAACGGCAACCTGGGCGTTGATCCACTGTTTGTGGGCCCCTCAGATTTTCATTTGCAACCGGAATCCCCGGCGCTGAATATGGGCGACTCCACTATATACAATACCGACGGCAGCCGCTCCCATATCGGCCTCCACGGCGGACCCCAGGCAGGCCCGTGAACCGGGCATAAATGACTCTCATCTACACCCGCAATGTCTCCTTTTTTTCCGCCTAAACTCAATCTCGATTTGGGCCGATTCATAAACAAAACCATTTTAATAAACTCTTTACCAAAAGGTTGAATTATGAAGAGGCTGATGTTCTTGCTGCTAACCGGACTGTTGGCAATCTGTACCGCTTTCATGCTCGGATGTGAAGAGGATGCCGCTATTACCGACGATGGCGGCAACCATACCATTCTGACGCCGGAAGACTCCTCAATGGTTGAGGACATGCTGACTGAAGACATGCTCAGCACACCGCTGGACGCCCTCGGCGTCTCCTGGGAACTGGTCGACCATATTCCCGGCGCCCAGGGCGCCAAGTTCTCCGGTACGTCTCTGGCCCTTGGTACCGATGAAGAAGAGATGATCATAACCGATGCCGGCTATGAAGGCTACAGTGACGGCTGGCATATCTTCCACTTCGCCGCGGTGGCTGTCGATCAATACAGCTATGGCGGAGTCGATTACTATGACACCGTATTCATCGGCGGATGGGATTCCATCCAGGTAATTGCCGATGGTGTCCCGATTCAATATCCGAATGACCAAACCGTTGTCGAGGGTCTCAATGAACGTGCCCACGTAAACTGGGAGGACAACGACGATGAGCATACCGGATCGCTCAATCATATCATAGAAGCCGATATGAGCTATGTCGAGGGAGATACTATTCTCACTCTCAACGGCAGTACCGATGACCAGATTTACAGTGGTGAAAACCGTGAATGGGGCGTCTGTGACATAACCATGACCCTGGATCAGACAATCACCAACCTCGTGTTCAACGTCAATGTCGAAGGGGACTGCCCGGAGTCGGGAACCATTTCGTCCATCAGTTCCATTGACGCTTTCTGTACCGGTTTGGATGCAAACGCCGGTGATACCCTTGATGTCAACAGTAGCTGGACAGTTACAGCCACTATAAACGAAGGCGAAGGTACGGTGACCGTCACCTTCACCAGCGGAGCTATCTCCTGGACAGTTACTGAACCCTGCGACGAAGGCGGCGCCCAGGCTACTTCGGGCTGGAACAAGTAGATACTAATTGTTCAGACTCAACCGGTCGTTTGCTTAATGCTCACGACCGGTTTCTTTTTACTTTTTTCGATTCTGAATCGTCTTGGTCAAAGTCCGCCAGGTGGCCTCGACCTTTCGGCGTCGCGATTGACCGACCGCCAGCTCTCTGGCTTTCGATAGGTGTTCAACAGCCAAATCTAACTGACCACTATCGTTAAGGGCCACGGCCAGACTATAGTGCGCCTGAAAACTATTTGGATTCAACTCAACAGCACGGTCTAGCAGGATGATTGTCTGTTGCAGATTGTCAGCCTGGTATTGGAACCCAGCGTAAGCTGTGAGCACTTCGACATCATTACTGTCAAGCTGATACGCCGCTTCGAAGTTCCTCAGACATTCGTCCAGACGGTTGGTTTTCATGAAAAGTATGCCGGCATAGAGACGTGCCTTGACATCCTCATCGAATCGTTGCTCCAAGTGGTCGGCGGTCTGTAGAAGATCGATATCTCCTCCAAAGCGGAGATAGTAAACGGCCAACAACAACGACCGGTCTCGACTGGCGCTCTCACTTTTTAGAAAACCCGGGACATCAACCGGAACATGGCCATCCTGACTACTGTAACCGGTCATCCAGTTCAGATAGTTCAGAATGAAGCTGGAATCGACCCGCTTGTAAGGTGGTTGGTCCCATGCTTGCAGCGCATACTGAAGCCTGCGGTCGGTCAACTCCGGATACTTGCGGGCGTGATCCATGAGGGCGGTGTATTCGTGAATCTGGTTTTTGAACTTAGTCGTCTGTAAGACCTGCGCGAAACGATCCGCCGATAACACAGGCGAACTGTTGACATAGGCGAATGCGAAAGTCGATACCGCTCCAACCAACAACACCGGCAAAACCTGAGGCGGAATCGAACGTTGGGGACGAGCGATGTATCCTATCAGTACGGCCGACGAAATCAGAAACATCGGCAATGAGAACAGATCCCAGTCTCGTGGCCCACCCAATTGGGGTGCAAAGAAAACCACAAACAACCCCGCTGGTACGGCCAGCCAAATGGCCAGCAGTAGTCTTCGATTGAGTTCAGCACCGCTGTGCTTTCGCACCGCCAAGATTGGAAGAAAGAAAAGGATCGGCAACCCCGAAAGAAGCACCCAGTTGACCAGATTCCAGCCGTGATCGGCCGTGAACAGAGCCAGTTCAAATCCTTCCCGTCCGACCAAACCAAGAAGCTGACGCTCCAGACCAAACCAACCCATCGAACGACCCAGATAGCCAAGGCACAGAATCGAAATGAAGAGAAATGACAAACTACGATTGACCCTCGCCACCTTCAGGTCATCAGATCCGTGCGACAAAAGGAAAACCAGGACCACTGGGCCCAAGAAGAGAAAAAAGGCCACCGCATGAACCAGACCCGCTACCAGATATAGGGCCAGGAACTTCCACGCCGATCCATGGCCGTCCACAACTTTAAGCGCCTGCAAAAGCACAAAGGGTAACATCGCCGCAAGAATGGAGTAGCTTTCAATGTACCCAAAGAACAGGACCGTCATCCCCGAACTGATCAAGATCAAAAACAGCTGGATCGACTGCCGGGCAGTCATATAGGCAGCCAGTCGCCAGGCACCAACCACAAAAAACAGGCCACAGGCAACACTGACTACATTATAACAAGTTTCCGCGCTGAACTGGTTTGGGATGAAAAAGACTCGGCACAAAATCGCGTGCACAAAGAAATCACCCATCTCTGTCGGCAGTAGAAGGCGACCATCGTCGATCTGGCTGAGCCTGAGGACAGCATCGCCCAACAAGGTAGCCGAAGACTCATAGTATTTGAACAACGCCCCAATCGCCAACACCAACAGCAGAGGCACAACCAACCGCAAGCGCCTGTTGTCAGCTATTATAGTGGAGACGCCATCGAGCCGACCTTGAATCCCCAAACTCAGGCTCGACCACATTAATAGTACACCGAGAGTCAACCCAACTCCAACCGCGCCGCTGGGAAGGAATGCCCCGAAATTGAATCCCCACAATAGTCTGATCTCTATTAATGTAGCGGCTGCAAACAGAGCCAGAATCAGCCCGCTTGAAATATAAGCTGCCCGATGTTCGGGTTGATTCTTCATTATCCTGAATGAATAACTCAAGCCGTCGAAAAACAAGCGGCCTTTTTCCCACAATCGAGTTCTTGGCGTTGCCTGACTTGCGATCTCATCCTGAGTCCAGAGGGAGCAGGGGCAAGGATTATCAGAAAGTTCCGATACAAGAGATTAGGACGGCCGGTCTCTTTGTACCCGTGAATTCATTGGGACCGCGAGCCGCGATAAGGATGATAGATAAGGATGTGAATCTACTACTTGAGGAGGAGTACGCCCGCGACATAAACGCTACCAAAAAACTTGGCTTTTTGCGCTTGACAACTAGCCCATCTATACCTATATTGGCTCTCGGACGATGGACGACAAACACAGATCGACTCCTTAGGGGTCCAAAACTTCTTTCCGGGTATAGCTGTTCTAGTACTTCGAGTTCGTACTGATTAGGTGTCGGTGCGGATGTTACAAGCAGACTTACTTATACTATACGGAATTAACTGCTTCGAAGAAATGTCATAAGAAGAAGGCGAGTCTCGCTGAGCGCGTGCGTTCGGTCATGGCGGCCACTAACACTCTGTTTGCGGGAGTGCTCCTATTGAGCCTTGGCTAAGGGTTAGCAGAAGTAGGACGATCGAATCTCGATTAGGAGGATTGAATGGCTCTCGGAATGAAGTTTACTGGACTCGTTAGAACGACCTTGATGGTCGGAGTTCTGGCCCTGTTGGTGTTGGCCTGCCCCACGGCCTACGGTCAATTACCTGACCTGATTGTACAAGTCGGCGATACCACCGCTGTGTCTGAAGCCCAAAACACGGTTGTTTCAGTGTATCTGTCCAACTACCATGACACCGTCGCCGGATTTAACATCTGGCTGCAATTGGATCGGCCCGATATCCTGATATTCCAAACCAATGTAGATAGTACTATCGACACCACCAGGTGGCTTTGTCTGGATTATGATCCTGTCGTCACCGACTCATGTGTCGACTCCATTCACGTTACGGGTGACTCGATTTTTTGGCGGTGTGATGTTTGGGAAGGCCCGATTTGTACAGACTCCACAATGGTACCGGCTGATTCTACTCACGACTGGTCACATCCGGCCGAGTGGGACTGGTTTAATGTCGATACCAACGAGGTGCTGGTCGGCAGCATTGATCCTGTCGGCACATTGGTCGAGGATTGGGAATGGGTAGACGCCCGCTCGCTCTCCGGCTATGGAACCGATCTGAATATTGCCGGTATCGCCGATCTTCCCGAGCCACCCTCCACTCCCGGAATCGCTCCTCAGCAGGGCGGGCTTTTGATAAAGCTGCTGGCCGATGTGTTGAGCATACCGGATACTTTGGTGGACCGCGAAGTTAACATGCTGATCCAATCGAATTTCCTGGCTCACTTCAACTTCTCCCGGCCCGATGGCACCTCGATCGGTATTCTCCAGGCCGAGGTTCCCGACACCAACTACTGGTTCTGCGAAATGTGGGCCGGCAACACCTGCCTGACCTGGAAAAGGGTCTCATCGCCGCCGGCCGACTCTATGGAGATCGGTGTCGACACAGTGTCGTATATAGACACTGTCAATGTCTGGTTGGCCGATGGCTCCCTGACTATCGACCCGCCGCCCGACGGCAAGTGCTGCTGGGATGATAACCCTGAGGATTCGGTCAGACTTTGTTCCAATAATATAGAATGGGCCTGCGATACCCTGCCGGACAGCAAGTGGTCAAATGGCGCCGACTGCGCCGTGGCCGATCCATGTCCGCTGGGAATCTGCGGTGATGTCGATGCCTCTGGCTTATGGCCACCCGATATTTCCGATCTGGTATATTTGGTAGACTATATGTTTGTCGGCGGCCCGGTACCCGAGCCCATCTGGACAGCCGACATGGCTGACTGTAATGGAGCCGTTGATATCTCGGACCTGGTGTATCTGGTCGACTTCATGTTCTTAGCCGGTCCCCAACCATGCGATAACTGTGTGAAATGAGAATAACAAGGTAGACATATTTGTAAGCGGCTGTCCTCACCTTCGGGTGGGGCGGCCAGAACCCTTAACTCTAAAAGTAAAGATGGAAAGGAGGACTCTTAAAAGAGGTACTAACTTATGACACACGCTCAAATGAAAGGACGTTGTCTGGTTCTATCCCAAGTCGCAAAAAGCTGCTCTGAGACTAGGTGGCTCTCGTCTGGAGTTCGGTTAGAATGTGACGCGAGGGGGGAGTTTGAATTGGATAAACGTACAACTCATGTTTTTTGCTAACGAAGTAATTAGGAGAACAAAATGAAACGCATTTCCTTGATGCTTGCATTGTTCTTGACCCTTTCATTTGGCATGGCCTTTGCACAAGGTAACGGTAGCTCGGTTAACCTGGACGCTGTTGACGGTCTCCAGGGCGGTGAAATCCCCACTAACCTAGGTGCTGACGTTACTTTCCACTTTGGCTATACTAACGGCGACGGCGCCAACAAGGCCAAAGGTATCACCAACGGTTACTCCCTCAGTGCTACTGGTGGAGCGACCTGGACTAACGGCGCAAATGGCGACGAGTTCAGCTTCGGCCCGGCCCCGGGCAACTTTGACCTCGTTTGGTCAGTCAACACCTTCAGTTGGGATGGCGCCATGTCTGATACCATCGGTTTCGGTGGTTCGGTCATGCTCGGCCCCGGTCTGCCTCCAGGCTATTCCGGCCCGGCTGTATACTTCACCGTGAACTTCGGTACCGGTGGTGGTTTCGATAACGAAACCTTCTGTGTTGACTCCGCCTACTACCCGCCGTCGGGTACCTGGATGTGGGCCTACGGTTCGACCGTTGGTTCCTTCCCGCCTAGCTGGCAGGGTCCGCACTGCTTTGGACTCATTGATGTTCCGAACCTGTGTCCGGACTTCACTGCTGCTCCGACCTCCGGTGGTGGCGATCACTGCGACCTCGTTGTCCTGCAGTACGCTGCTACGGATTTCGAAGGCGATCCGATCACCTTCTCCGTGACCGCCGGTGTTGGTTCTATTGACGCCAACAGTGGTCAGTATACCTATGCTCCCACTCTGGCTGACGTAGGTGCTTCTCTGGGTGCTACCATTCTCGCCGACGACGGCCTGCATGGTGGAGCCTGTAACACTGTCGATCTGGTCCTGAACTTCACCAATGTGGCTCCCACCATCGTTTGTTGCGCTGGTGTGGTTCCGATTGGTCAGGGTAACACCGGTTCACAGTGTTTCTCGACTAACGACGAAGACTGCGACCCGTCCACCGTTTCTCTGGGCAACATCAGCCCGACCCCGGCCGGTAATATCTACATCAGCGGCAACAATGTTGTCTTTGAAACTGATCCGACCGACGGTGGCGCCGCAGGCACTATCTACACAGTCGAAGTTTGCGTCACCGATGGCGTGGACGAAAACTGCTGTGTGGTAGAGTTCAACGTTTTGACCGTTGAGCCGTTTGAAGTCCAGATCGAGAAGACCCACAATACCCTACAGGGTATGCATGTAATCGTCGACGTCACTCTGAACAAGGGTTCAGAGGAAATGGGCGGTTACGACATCCTGATCGCTTATGACGCTTCGGCTCTACACTTCCAGGCCGCCATCCCCGGCGACTTCCACACCCAGTGTGGTTGGGAGTATTTCAACTACCGCTTTGGCCCCAACGGCAACTGCGGTAACCAGTGCCCGAGCGGACTGCTCCGCGTGGTTGCGATTGCTGAGACCAACAATGGTCCCAACCATCCGCTCTGCCTCAAGATCGATCCGCTACCGGCCGTCCTGTTCTCACTCGACTTTGTGGTCAGCAATGACCGTACTCTCGAGTGCATGTACGTGCCGATCCGCTTCTACTGGGCGGACTGCGGTGACAACAGTATCGCCTACCATCCGGCAGACGATCCGCTGTCTTCGGTCCAGGGTGTTTCCCGTTATGTCATCGACTTTGACCTCATCGGTCATATCGAAGACATGTTCACTGGCTTCCCGACCTACACCGGTGTCCAGAGCGAATGTCTGGAAGGTGGCGGTCCCGACAAGCCGGTTCCGATTCAGTTCGTTGACTTCCTGAACGGTGGTGTGGACATTGTATGTGCCGACTCCATCGATGACCGTGGCGACATTAACCTCAACGGTAACTCCAACGAAATTGCTGACGCTGTGCTGTTCAGCAACTACTTCGTTCATGGTATCGGCGTGTTTAATGTCAACTACCAGGGTCAGGTCGCTGCGACTGACGTGAACGCTGATGGTCTGACTCTCAGTGTTGCCGACCTCGTCTACCTTATTCGTATCATCGTCGGTGATGCCAATCCGTACCCGAAACTGGGTGCCGAGGCTGCCTCATACGCTTACGAGAATGGTGTAATGTCTGTCGACTCAAAGATGGGCGCCGCCTTTGTCGTGATCGAAGGCAATGTGAATCCGACCCTCCTGGCTACCGAAATGGAAATGAACTATGCCTTTGACGGCCGTAACACTCGCGTCTTGGTTTCCAAGATCGACCGTGTCGGCTTTGAAGGAAGTTTCCTCCAGTTCGACGGCCGCGTGGTCAGCGTCGAGTTTGCCACTTATGATGGCACTCCCGTTGCCAAGACGGTAATTCCGCGCAGCTACAGCCTGCATCAGAACTACCCGAACCCGTTCAACGGAATGACCAAGATCGCCTTCGGTATGCCGTTTGGTGGTGACTACTCCCTTACCATTTACAACGTAACTGGTCAGAAAGTCGCCAACTTCTCAGGCTCCGCCGATGCCGGTCAGATCACAGTTGACTGGGATGCCTCCAACCAGGCCTCAGGTGTCTACTTCTACAAGCTGGATACCGATGACTTCACCGATACCAAGAAAATGGTATACTTGAAGTAAGCCTGTTTGTGCTTAAATACTCCCCCGGAAAGGTTAATCCCTTTCCGGGGAGTAAAAAACGAAAGGAGAGAAAAAAGGAACCATCTGATATCGATTGAATAGCGAAAAACCAAGCCTGAAATAGACAGGAAAACTACTGTGACCAGATGCCGGGAAAGCTCCGAAACCCCTTGCCAAATGGTCATTTTTTTTTATCTTACAAGCGAGGTGATTTGCGCAATAGCCCTGTTGTGCATAATGTTGCGCGATTGCATAAAGACTGTGACTTTCACGGGAATACAACTCTCCTCGTTGCCCTTGGTCACGCCCGTTACTACAAGGGGACTTTTATAGTCCGAGTGTTCAAAAGTTGACATTGCATCGACAGTAGGCCTTTAAGCCTATACCGCCCATGATGCTGTAAGTCGCCGAAAAAAGGCGTTCGGCGCCCTGCCGCTTGGCCTGTCATGACTGACGGAATATGCGGCCACTGTTGATGAAATGCAGAATCGGTCCGGTAATTGCTGAATAAGGAATCGGCATCATCCGTTTGGCCGGATATGCTGCAAATAGCTTGAGGTAGTTTGTGAGAGTTTTGAGGATCATAGTCACGTTTTTGATGCTTGGGTCGGTTGTGACCTGTATGGTGGTGGCCGAAACCACCGACCGACAGGCAAGCGCCGACCTGGCATACACTCTGTGGCTTGATACGGTACATGTTTATCCGGGCGAGAGTGTCGGATTCGATATCAACCTGACCAACTCAGGACCGGTCGGGTCCTTCAATCTTCTGATTAAATACGATCCCTCTGCCGTCTGGCCGGTTAACCTGACCTTGGAAAACACGCGAGCAGCCGATTTTGAGTACTTCGAGTACACGTACAACGAAGCCGGCCGACCGGGCGAGGTCAGACTGATCGGTATATCCGAACTGGGTGCCGGACCGCCATTGGCCGCCACAGCTTTGCCGCCGGGTGATGGTTCGCTGGCTCGGATTACCTTCACCGTGGCCAATACTCTTGATCTGGCTGGTTTGTACATCCCGGTCAGGTTTGTCTTTCACGACACACCGATCAACGACGACAATACTCTCACCGACGACTCAGGTGTCAAAATCGGCCAGACCGAGATCGAGTACTATGATGGATTCATTGCCGTCCGCGAGATGGGCGAAGTGAATCTCGGGGATGTCAATATCAACGGCTTCGCCTACGAAGTCTCAGACTACGTTTATTTCTCAAACTATTTTGAGAATCCCAACGCCTACCCCATGAACGCTCTGCAACTGGCCAACTCCGATATGAACCTCGACCACATTCCGGCCACCATATCCGACTTGATTACGCTCATAAACAAGATCATGTCCGGCGCAAAAGCTTCACAAGCCGCCGGCGGATCATACGACCTGACCGCAACCATCGAGTCCCGATCCACTCAGACCGCAACCATAGTTGGCTACCAAACCGACTTTGAGGTTGGAGGCATCTTTCTGGCGCTTCGAACCTCACAGCCGGTGGACTTGCAGAGTATCGAGAACCTGAACCAGAATATGAGTATCCGTCTCCTCACCGAAGGAGCTCAGACCCGGCTGTTTATTTATAGCCCGGATGGACACAGTATGCCCGCGGGGTCCAACGACTTTCTGAAAATCAACGGACTGACAGGTGTGGAGATAACATCGATGGATCTTGCCGGCGCCGATGGGCGCACGGCCATGGTATCGTTTGCTCCGACGGCTGCGCCACGGCCGGAGGACTTCACCTTGTTTCAGAACTATCCCAATCCGTTCAATCCGGCCACTCAGATCGACTTTGGTCTGAAGGTGGCATCGGATGTCCGGCTAACCGTCTATGATTTGTTGGGACGCCAGGTAATGACTCTCCTCGACAGCCGCTTGGATGCCGGTCGACACAGCACAACCTGGAACGGACGCGACCAAAACGGACAGGTCGTCTCTTCAGGCGTTTATTTTTATCGCCTCAAGACTCCCAACTCAGAAGAAACCCGCAAGATGATACTTTTGAAATAACCAGTCGCGTACCGCGACTTTTGATGAGATAATAATTGGTCCTTTTGGAGGTCATAAGATGAGATTTAAGAAAATTCCCGCCATCGTACTTTTGTTGTTTCTGGCTTTTGCCGGGTCTGCTTCGGCTCAGGTGGGAGTGTATACCTGTATCAACTCGTACATCGACTGTGGACAGATTAGTAACTCTTCAGTCGACCAGGTTGCAATTCAGGATTTCGCCGGTCGCCCCGGCGACACTGTCTGGATGCCGGTTCACTTGAACACCAACGATACGGTCTCCGGCTTTCTGATTCTGGTTGAGTTCGATTCGGCCCAACTCACCCCGGTCCATTACCCTTTGGATCCGCAATATCCCGATGATACTCTCTTCGTGCAGTATCAGTTGGCCGGTGCTCTTCAGCTGGCTCAGGATCAACAGGATATTATTGATCCGAACAAGGAAGTCTTCTTTGCTCAAATCTCAACTCAGAGCGCCGACAGTGGTTTTCCTACTATTATTTGTGCTTTCAATCTCGGCTTCGGTGGCGGTATAGACTCCACCCAGACCCCGCCAAGGATGAATCCAACGACCGATTTTATATTCCGCCTGCCCTTCCTGGCCAACCCCTCCATGCCCGATGGCGACTCGGCCAACTTCTCATACAGGGAGGTTAACGAGTTTGTGGTCACCAGCGAAGCCTTGCTCGAGGCCTTCTGTGCCGACTGCCGCCGCACCAATATGAGCGTCGACCGAGACTGCGAGGTGGAGGTCTATGACACTCTGGCCACTGTGCCGCAGTTGATAGTCGATACTTTGCTGGATACGGTCACGTGTACTTCGGTGCTCTACCCAACCACCCTTCCCGGCCAGTTCTTCGCCGATGCCACGCCGCCCCCGGAAATCCAGAGCTTTGCATCCACCGCGCCGGGTGACTCGGTCGGTACCGGCGATGGTTTCGTACTGACCTGGACGGTAGTCAATGCCGATTCAATATTCATCACCGGACCCAGTGTCGACTATGCTACCACCATTCTCTCTGATTTCCTGTCGGTGAATGCGCCCGCCACCCAAGGCAGCTTTACCTACACACTGACGGCGATAAATGCAACCGATACGTCTACTGCTGTTCGCACCATGTTAGTCAAAAACCCGGATGACGACCCGCCGGATGATCCGCATCAACCGGTGATCAACGTTAATACTTCGCACTTCATTGATGTCGGAAACACGCTGGTCTTTACAGTATCGGCCACCGACCCGGATGGTGATTTCGTTACCCTTGAGGCCACCGACTTACCGACCAACGCTACTTTTCCAACAGTCACCGGCACCGGCTTAGCCTCGGGGACGTTTACCTTCACCCCGACTTTGAACCAGGCGGGTACAGAAACAGCAACTTTCCGCGCCTCCGATGGAAACACTTCCCCAACTACGGTCACTGTGCAGATTAACATTGCCGAGCCGGCTTTTGACAAACTGTTCACCTCGTCGACCGACAAGAGTGCTTCCGGTGGTATCCCCGGAGTGCCGAGCTTCCTCTTCCCGGTCAACCTTGTGACTTCGCAGACCGTATACGGCGTGCAGTTTGACTTCCTTTTCGATGAAGCCAATTTTAACGTTAGAAACGTGCTGACCAACCATAACACGGCCGAGTACGTTATTTACAGCAACGAAGACGACTCGCCCACACCCGGAGAAGTGCGAGTGATTACCTTCGGTATGGCCAACGAACCGATCGGCACCGACGGTACAGAGGTTCTATTGATCGAGATGGAGGTAGAGTCAGGAGCCCTGCCGGGACAGTATCCTGTCTACTTCAACTATGCCTGGGAATCAGTCAATCCCGATCCGAATTTCCCCTCGTTACCGTTGATTGCCGACACAGGTGTCGTTCAGGTCGACATGTTTGGCGATGTAAACCTCAACCTTAATGTCGACGTTGCCGATTTGGTGAGTATAGTGGGACATATTATTGCAGCCTACACCTTGAACCAGAGACAGATCGACGCCGGTGATGTGAACTTCGACGCCTCGGTCAACGTTTTTGACTTGGTTGCAATCGTCAATTCGATACTTTCCGGTGTCCCATTGGAGGGTTCGCCGAGTTTGCTCTATGAAGATCAGTACGCCAAGGTCCAGCTTGACTTTGACGACCTACAGCAGGGGGAATCCGATCTGATAGTGGTGCGCTCCGACCTGCCGACCGACATTGCCGGTGTTGAGTTGGAAATCCTCTATGACCCGGCCACGGTCTACCTCGGTCGACCGGAGCAGGGGGAGGATGCTACCACCATGTCGATAAACTCATCCAACAACGGCGGTGGGAAACTCAAAGTACTGCTGCACTCAGGCAACCCGTTCGCCGCCGGCGGCAGTATCAATTCAGGCGAGGTGGAGTTGGTAACGATACCGATCACCACCAACGAAGCCGTCGCCAGAGGTGATACCACCCAGATCAAGCTCAGCCAGGCGCTGTTGTCCACCTCGTCGGCTACCGCCGTTCGGGTCGAAGGGCTGGATGCACCGTTGCCGACCTCGTTCAGAGTCGCCCAGAACTATCCCAATCCGTTCAACCCGTCGACCACCATTGAATTCTCGTTCGGACCCATTGGAAAGAAAGTCAGGCTGGAAATCTTCAACATTATTGGACAAAAGGTAACCACTTTGGTCGATGACTTCCTCTCACCAAGGGACTATAGCGTGGAATGGAATTCCACCGACGACAACGGACAAAAAGTTGCCTCCGGGGTCTATCTGTACAAACTACAGGTTGGCACGGAAAGCCAGACCAAAAAAATGCTGCTCTTGAAGTAAGGACCCAGGAGGTACTTCACTGATGTATTTTAGACACCTGTCGATTGCATTTGCCTTGGTAATACTGATGGCGCTCGGAGCCGCGGCTCAAACGGCTCCGCCGGTCTTGAATCCGATAGGCGCTCAGTCATCCGACGAGGGTGTGAATCTGAACTTCGGGGTCACTACCAGCGATGCCGATGCCACCATCCCGACTCTAACTACGTCGACGCTGCCCGGCACGGCCACCTTCAATGACAATCTCAACGGCACCGGTACCTTTGACTGGACACCCACTTTTGCCGATTCAGGCACATATCAAGTGACTTTCTATGCCAACGATGCTGTGACAGCCGATATCGACTCGGAACTGGTCACGATCACGGTCACCAACGTCCTCCAGTCGCCGGTAGTATCAGGTATACCCGATCAATCGGTCGCTGAGGGTTCAACGACTTTCGCTCCGATCAACCTCGATGATTACGTAACCGACGCCGACAATCTGGACTCAGAGATCAGTTGGAGTTATTCGGGCAATAGTGCACTGACGGTGAGTATCGTCAGTCGCGTCGCTACTATCAGTATTCCATCAGCCGACTGGAACGGGGCAGAGACGATAACCCTTACGGCCACAGATCCCGATCTGCAGGCCGATTCCGACCCGGCTTTGTTCACGGTCACTGCTGTCAACGACTTGCCGGTACTGGCGCCGATAGGTCCCCAATCAATCTTCGAAAACGCCGGCTTCATTCTTGGCACGTCAGCCTCAGACGCCGATGGCGATACGCCGGTAATGTCATCATCGACTCTTCCCGGCGCGGCTACTTACACAGACAACGGCAACGGCACGGGCACCTTTGACTGGACTCCGACCTTCAGTGATAGTGGTACATATCTGGTGACCTTCTACGCGGCTGATTCAGCTTTCCCGCTGGTGATAGATTCAGAGCAAGTCACGATCACCGTCACCAATGTCAACCAGGACCCGATACTGGCCGCTATCGGAGCCCAGGCAACATCTGAAAACGTTAACCTCAACTTCGGAACATCAGCCAGCGATCCCGACGGCAACACACCGGTGTTGACAAGTTCAGCCTTACCCGGCACTGCTACTTACATTGACAACGGCAACGGCACAGGCAGTTTCGACTGGACACCGGCCTTTGCCGACAGTGGAACCTACAACGTTACATTCTATGCCGCCGACTCAGCTTTCCCGCTGGTGATAGATTCAGAGCAAGTCACGATTACGGTCAATAACGTCCTCCAGCCGCCGGTGGTCGCAGACATACCCGATCAATCGGTCGCTGAGGGTTCAACGACTTTCGCTCCGATCAACCTCGATGACTACGTAACCGACGCCGACAATCTGGACTCAGAGATCAGTTGGAGTTATTCGGGCAATAGTGCACTGACGGTGAGTATCGTCAGTCGCGTCGCTACTATCAGTATTCCTTCAGCCGACTGGAACGGGGCCGAGACGATAACCCTTACGGCCACAGATCCCGATCTGCAGGCCGATTCCGACCCGGCTTTGTTCACCGTCACAGCGGTAAATGATAATCCGATTCTGGCGCCGATTGGTGCTCAGTCGACTGACGAGAACGTCAACCTGAACTTCGGGACCAGTGCAAGTGACGCCGACGGTAACACGCCGGTGCTGTCATCATCGGCCTTACCCGGCACGGCGACATACATAGACAACGGCAACGGCACAGGCAGTTTCGACTGGACACCGGCCTTCGCCGACAGTGGAACCTACAACGTTACTTTCTACGCGGCTGACTCGGCCTTCCCGCTGGTGATAGATTCAGAGCAAGTCACGATTACGGTCAATAACGTCAACCAGGACCCGATACTGGCCGCTATCGGAGCGCAGGCAACATCTGAAAACGTTAACCTCAACTTCGGGACCAGTGCAAGTGACGCTGATGGTAACACGCCGGTGCTGTCATCATCGACTCTTCCCGGCACGGCGACATACATAGACAACGGCAACGGCACAGGCAGTTTCGACTGGACACCTGCCTTCGCCGACAGCGGAACTTACAACGTTACTTTCTACGCGGCTGATTCAGCTTTCCCGCTGGTGATAGATTCGGAACAAGTCACGATCACCGTCACCAATGTCAACCAGGACCCGATACTTGCCGCTATCGGAGCCCAGGCAACGTCTGAAAACGTTAACCTGAACTTCGGGACATCGGCCTCCGACGCTGATGGTAACACGCCGGTGCTGTCATCATCGACTCTTCCCGGTACAGCTACATACATAGACAACGGCAACGGCACGGGAACCTTCGACTGGACACCGGCCTTTGCCGACAGTGGAACCTACAACGTCACTTTCTACGCGGCTGATTCAGCCTTCCCGCTGGTGATAGATTCAGAGCAAGTCACCATCACGGTAACCAATGTCAACCAGGACCCGATACTTGCCGCTATCGGAGCGCAGGCAACATCTGAAAACGTCAACCTGAACTTCGGGACCAGTGCAAGTGACGCTGATGGTAACACGCCGGTGCTGTCATCATCGGCCTTACCCGGCACGGCGACATACACAGACAACGGCAACGGCACAGGCAGTTTCGACTGGACACCGGCCTTCGCCGACAGTGGAACCTACAACGTTACTTTCTACGCGGCTGACTCGGCCTTCCCGCTGGTGATAGATTCGGAACAAGTCACGATTACGGTCAATAACGTCAACCAGGACCCGATACTGGCCGCTATCGGAGCGCAGGCAACATCTGAAAACGTCAACCTCAACTTCGGGACCAGTGCAAGTGACGCTGATGGTAACACGCCGGTGCTGTCATCATCGGCCTTACCCGGCACGGCTACTTACACAGACAACGGCAACGGCACAGGCAGTTTCGACTGGACACCTGCCTTCGCCGACAGCGGAACTTACAACGTTACTTTCTACGCGGCTGACTCGGCCTTCCCGCTGGTGATAGATTCGGAACAAGTCACCATCACGGTAACCAATGTCAACCAGGACCCGATACTTGCCGCTATCGGAGCGCAGGCAACGTCTGAAAACGTTAACCTGAACTTCGGGACATCGGCCTCCGACGCTGATGGTAACACGCCGGTGCTGTCATCATCGACTCTTCCCGGCGCGGCTACTTACACAGACAACGGCAACGGCACAGGCAGTTTCGACTGGACACCTGCCTTCGCCGACAGCGGAACTTACAACGTTACTTTCTACGCGGCTGACTCGGCCTTCCCGCTGGTGATAGATTCAGAGCAAGTCACGATTACGGTCAATAACGTCAACCAGGACCCGATACTGGCCGCTATCGGAGCGCAGGCAACATCTGAAAACGTCAACCTGAACTTTGGGACCAGTGCAAGTGACGCTGATGGTAACACGCCGGTGCTGTCATCATCGGCCTTACCCGGCACGGCGACTTACATAGACAACGGCAACGGCACAGGCAGTTTCGACTGGACACCGACGTCAAATGACAGTGGAACATACAACGTCACTTTCTACGCCGCCGACTCGGCCTTCCCGCTGGTGATCGACTCAGAGCAAGTCACGATTACGGTCAATAACGTCAACCAGGACCCGATACTTGCCGCTATCGGAGCCCAGGCAACGTCTGAAAACGTCAACCTGAACTTCGGGACCAGTGCAAGTGACGCCGACGGTAACACGCCGGTGCTGTCATCATCGACTCTTCCCGGCACGGCGACTTACATAGACAACGGCAACGGCACAGGAACCTTCGACTGGACACCGACGTCAAATGACAGTGGAACATACAACGTCACTTTCTACGCCGCCGACTCAGCCTTCCCGCTGGTGATAGATTCAGAGCAAGTCACGATCACCGTCACCAACGTCAATCAGGACCCGGTGCTGGCCGCTATCGGAGCGCAGGCAACATCTGAAAACGTTAACCTGAACTTCGGGACATCGGCCTCAGACGCTGATGGTAACACACCTGTCTTAACTGCTTCGACGCTTCCCGGTACAGCGACTTACATAGACAACGGCAACGGCACAGGAACCTTCGACTGGACACCGACGTCAAATGACAGCGGAACTTACAACGTTACATTCTATGCTGCCGATTCAGCCTTCCCGCTGGTGATAGATTCAGAGCAAGTCACGATCACCGTCACCAATGTCAATCAGGACCCGGTGCTGGCCGCTATCGGAGCGCAGGCAACATCTGAAAACGTCAACCTGAACTTTGGGACCAGTGCAAGTGACGCTGATGGTAACACGCCGGTGCTGTCATCATCGGCCTTACCCGGCACGGCGACTTACATAGACAACGGCAACGGCACAGGCAGTTTCGACTGGACACCGACGTCAAATGACAGTGGAACCTACAACGTTACTTTCTACGCGGCTGATTCAGCTTTCCCGCTGGTGATAGATTCAGAGCAAGTCACGATTACGGTCAATAACGTCAACCAGGACCCGATACTTGCCGCTATCGGAGCACAGGCAACATCTGAAAACGTTAACCTGAACTTCGGGACATCGGCCTCAGACGCTGATGGTAACACGCCGGTGCTGTCATCATCGGCCTTACCCGGCACGGCGACATACATAGACAACGGCAACGGCACAGGAACCTTCGATTGGACACCTACCTACATCGAAAGTGGTGTCTTCAATGTTACGTTCTATGCCGCCGACTCAGCTTTCCCCTTGGTGATCGACTCAGAACAGGTCGTCATCACGGTAACCGACGCCGGCAACCAGGCACCAGTGCTGGCGACTATTGGAGCCCGGGCTGTTACCGAGGGCAACACACTCGCCTTCGTGATCTCTGCAGCAGATGCTGAAGGCATCCCCACAATTTCGGCGAACAATCTCCCTTCGGGCGCCACGCTGGTTGACAACTTAGACGGTACGGCCGACTTCAGTTGGACCCCCGGATTCCTTGAGAGTGGCAGCTACAACGTCACTTTCTTCGCAACCGATGATTCCGGCTCCATTGATGGAGAGTTGGTAACGATTACTGTGAATGACGCAGGTAATCAGCTCCCCGTGCTGGCCGCGATCGGCGCCCAGGTTACACTTGAGAATGTGAATCTCAGCTTTGGCCTTAGCTCGACGGATGCAGAGAGCACACCTGGTCTGTCCACCTCGACCTTGCCGACCGGTGCTTCCTTTGTTGACAATGGTGACGGCAGTGGCAGTTTCAATTGGACACCCACGTTCACCCAGTCGGGCATCTACAATATCAGTTTCTATGCCACCGACGATTCGGCTGCGGTTGACTCAGAACAAGTTACGATTACCGTCAACGAACCCGGTAACCAGGCGCCCGTACTGACTTCGATAGGTGCGCAATCGACAACCGAGAACATCCAGTTGACCTTCGGTGTAACGTCATCGGACGCCGAAGGCACATCACCGGTGCTGGCGACATCGACTCTGCCCAGCGGTGCTGTCTTTACCGATAACGGCGACGGCACCGGCGATTTCGACTGGACGCCAGACTTCCTTCAGTCAGGCATTTACAATATCAGTTTCTATGCCACCGACGACTCGGCGGCTGTTGACAGTGAGCAGGTGACCATCACGGTCAACGAAGCAGGCAACCAGCTACCGGTCTTGACCGCTATCGGCGCGCAATTGACAACTGAGAATGTCCTGCTCAGTTTCTCGGTGATAGCATCCGATATTGAAAGCACACCGGTTTTAACGACGTCGACCCTGCCGACCGGTGCAACGTTCATAGACAACGGCGACGGCAGTGGCGATTTTGACTGGACGCCTGATTTTCTTCAGTCGGGAATCTACAACGTTACATTCTACGCCACCGATGACTCGGCTGCCGTTGATTCAGAGCAAGTTACTATTACCGTTAACGAAGCGGGCAACCAACAGCCAACGCTGGTCGCCATTGGCGCCCAGGGCACTACCGAAAATGTCCTGCTGAATTTCTCAGTGAGTGCTTCTGATATCGAAAGTACGCCGGTTCTGACTACGTCGGCTTTGCCTTCCGGCGCATCATTTGTCGACAACACTGACGGCACCGGATCGTTCGACTGGACGCCGGGATTCCTGCAGTCCGGAATTTATAATGTCACTTTCTATGCCACCGACGATTCGGCCGCGGTCGACTCAGAACAAGTTACCATTACCATCAATGAAGCCGGCAATCAACTTCCGGTGCTGGCGGCCATCGGCTCACAATTGGGCACCGAGAATGTGAATCTTGCTTTCGGCGTCTCAGCCTCCGATGATGAAAGCACAGCCGCCCTGACCAGCTCGGCTTTGCCGACCGGGGCGACTTTTGTCGACAACCTGGACGGCACCGGGACGTTCGACTGGACACCGGGCTTCACCGACGCCGGATTGTACAACGTCACTTTCTACGCCACCGACGATTCGGCGGCTGTCGACTCAGAGCAGGTGGCCATAACCATAGCCGAGGCCGGTAACCAGACTCCGGTGCTGGCTGCTATCGGGGCGCAAGCAACGACAGAAAACGTAAATCTGAATTTCGGCGTGTCCGCTTCGGATGCCGATGCCACCATCCCGACACTGACAACATCGACCCTGCCGACCGGTGCTACTTTTGTCGACAACGGTGACGGCACCGGCGATTTCGACTGGACGCCGACTTTCTTACAGTCCGGCAGCTATCAGGTCATGTTCTACGCCACCGATGCTTCAGCAGCGGCCGACAGCGAGCAAGTCATTATCACTGTCAACGAAGCCGGCAACCAACTTCCGATACTTACTGCCATTGGAGCGCAGAACGTCACCGAAGGTGTCAATCTGAACTTCGGTTTGTCCGCTTCGGACATCGAGAGCACTCCCTCCTTCAGCAGCACGGCCCTGCCGACCGGGGCCACGCTGACCGACAACGGCGACGGGAGCGCGACCTTCGATTGGACGCCGGTCTTTGTGCAGAGCGGTGTACATAATGTTACGTTCTACGCAACCGACGACTCAGCCGCCGTCGATAGTGAGCAAGTAACAATCACGGTCAACGAAGCAGGCAACCAGACTCCTGTGCTCACGACAATCGGATCGCAAGTTGTTCTCGAAGGCATCAGTTTGAACTTGCCGTTAACGGCCAGTGATGCCGACAGCACGATTCCCGCCCTGTTCTCATCCACCTTGCCGTCCGGTGCGACCTTCCTGGACAACGGAGACGGCACGGCCGACTTTGACTGGCTGCCCGACTACACTCAGAGTGGCGTCTATGTGGTGCTGTTCTATACTTCTGATGGTACCGTGGACGACAGTGAGTTCGTGACCATCACCGTCACCGACGCCGGGAACCAGAATCCGGTACTGGCCGCGATCGGCGCCCAGGCTGGAACAGAAAACAGCCTCCTGACATTCTCAGTGTCGGCAACCGACGGCGAATCTGTTCCGTCGCTGTCGACATCAACTCTTCCGACCGGTGCAGCTTTCGTTGACAACGGAGACGGCTCCGGCGACTTCAACTGGACACCTGGTTTCACCGACGCCGGTGTCTACCCCGTCACTTTCTATGCGACTGATGACTCGGCTGCCGTCGACTCCGAACAGGTTGCAATAACGATCAACGAAGTCGGCAACCAGTCGCCTTCGCTTGCCGCTATCGGCGCGCAGAGCACCACCGAAGATGTTAACTTGAATTTCTCGGTGACGGCCACCGATCCGGACGCCACCATTCCGGCCATGACTACGTCCACTCTACCCACCGGTGCAACGTTCGTCGACAACGGTGACGGTTCCGGTACGTTTGACTGGACACCCGGCTTTACCGATGCCGGGGCGTATAACGTCACTTTCTACGCAGACGACGGCGCCTTGATCGACAGTGAACAAGTGGTGATAACGGTCAACGAAGCCGGCAATCAATCGCCTCTGCTGGCCGCAATCGGCGCCCAGAGCACAACCGAGACAGTAAACCTGAATTTCGGCATAAATGCCTCTGATCCTGACGCAACGATTCCAAGTCTGACCACTTCCACCCTGCCGACCGGGGCGACGTTTGTGGACAACGGCGACGGCTCCGGAACGTTCGATTGGACGCCGACCTTCACCGATGCCGGGATCTACAACGTCACATTTTATGCGGACGATGGGGCCTTGATTGATAGTGAACAGGTGGTCATCACAGTCAACGAAGTGGGCAATCAGCTGCCGGTGTTAGCTGCTATTGGAGCACAAAACACCAGTGAAGGTGTCAACCTGAACTTCGGGACATCGGCCTCAGACGCCGACGGCGATACACCGGTCTTAACTGCTTCGACGCTTCCCGGCACCGCGACATACATAGACAACGGCAACGGCACAGGAACCTTCGACTGGACACCGACGTCAAATGACAGCGGAACCTACAACGTTACATTCTACGCGGCTGATTCAGCTTTCCCGCTGGTGATAGATTCAGAGCAAGTCACGATTACGGTGACCAATGTCAACCAGGACCCGGTACTGGCCGCAATCGGAGCGCAGGCAACGTCTGAAAACGTGAACCTGAACTTCGGGACCAGTGCAAGTGACGCTGATGGTAACACGCCGGTGCTGTCATCATCGACCTTACCCGGCACCGCTACATACATCGACAACGGTAACGGCACAGGAACATTCGACTGGACACCGACGTCAAATGACAGTGGAACCTACAACGTTACATTCTACGCGGCCGACTCGGCTTTCCCCTTGGTGATCGACTCGGAACAAGTCACGATTACGGTCAATAACGTCAATCAGGACCCGGTGTTAGCCGCTATCGGAGCGCAGGCAACAAGTGAGAACGTTAACCTGAACTTCGGGACCAGTGCAAGTGACGCTGATGGCGATACGCCGGTGCTGTCATCTTCGGCCTTACCCGGCACGGCGACATATATAGACAACGGCAACGGCACAGGAACCTTCGACTGGACACCGACGTCAAATGACAGCGGAACCTACAACGTTACATTCTACGCGGCTGATTCAGCTTTCCCGCTGGTGATAGATTCAGAGCAAGTCACGATTACGGTGACCAATGTCAACCAGGACCCGGTACTGGCCGCAATCGGAGCGCAGGCAACGTCTGAAAACGTGAACCTGAACTTCGGGACCAGTGCAAGTGACGCTGATGGTAACACGCCGGTGCTGTCATCTTCGGCCTTACCCGGCACAGCTACATATATCGACAACGGTAACGGAACCGGCACCTTCGACTGGACACCGGCCTACAGTGATAGTGGTACATATCTGGTGACCTTCTATGCGGCTGATTCGGCCTTCCCGCTGGTGATCGATTCTGAACAAGTAACTATCACAGTAACCAATGTCAACCAGGACCCGATACTTGCCGGTATCGGAGCGCAGGCAACATCTGAAAACGTGAATCTCAACTTTGGGACCAGTGCAAGTGACGCTGATGGTAACACGCCGGTGCTGTCATCTTCGGCCTTACCCGGCACGGCGACATATATAGACAACGGCAACGGCACAGGAACCTTCGACTGGACACCGACCTACGCAGACAGTGGAACCTACAACGTTACATTCTATGCTGCCGACTCAGCCTTCCCGCTGGTGATAGATTCGGAACAAGTCACGATTACGGTCACAAACGTCAACCAGGATCCGGTACTGGCCGCCATCGGAGCGCAAAACGTTGCCGAAGGCGGTACGCTTTTATTCTCACCATCTTCGTCCGACGCCGATGGTGACATTCCGGTTATGACCAGTTCCGCCCTGCCCGGCACAGCCACCTATATTGACAACGGCGACGGCACCGGTTCGTTCGCCTGGTCGCCGTCATTCCTGGAGGGTGGGACATATCCTGTAACTTTTTATGCAACCGACGGTGTCTTCCCAAGCAGTATAGATTCAGAGCAGGTTGTTATCACCGTCACCGAAGCCGGCAACCAATCACCGGTGTTGGCCGCTATCGGTCCTCGGTCAACAACCGAGGATGTTAATCTGAACTTCGGTGTCACGGCCAGCGACCCGGATGCAACTATCCCCGCCTTGTCCACATCCACTCTGCCGACCGGTGCGACCTTCGCGGATAACGGTGACGGCTCCGGTACTTTCGACTGGACGCCCGGTTTCACCGATGCCGGGACACATAATGTCACTTTTTATGCCGATGATGGTGCTCTGATAGACTCCGAACAGGTGGTCATCACGGTCAACGAAGCCGGTAACCAATCTCCGGTGCTGGCTGCAATTGGTGCCCAGAGCATTACCGAAACGGTCAACCTGAATTTCGGCATAAATGCCTCTGATCCTGACGCAACGATTCCAGGTCTGACCACTTCGACTCTGCCGACCGGTGCAACGTTCGCAGACAACGGCGACGGTTCCGGTACTTTCGACTGGACACCCGGCTTCACCGATGCCGGGGCGTATAACGTCACTTTCTACGCCGACGACGGCGCTCTTATAGACTCCGAACAGGTGGTCATCACCGTCAACGAAGTCGGCAATCAGTCGCCGGTGCTGGCGGCTATCGGACCGAGATCGACCACCGAGACGGTCAACCTGAACTTTGGCGTGAGCGCCACCGATCCGGATGCGACCATCCCTGCGCTGTCGACTTCGACTCTACCTACCGGCGCAACCTTTGTCGACAACGGCGATGGTTCCGGCACCTTTGACTGGACGCCGGGCTTCACCGACGCCGGAACGCACAACGTGACATTCTATGCCGACGACGGCGCTCTGATAGATTCCGAACAAGTTGTCATCACGGTCAACGAGATCGGCAACCAGCCGCCACAGCTCGATCCGATTGGACCGCAGGTCACCACAGAGAATATCAACCTGAACTTTACCGTGACCGCTTCGGACCCTGATGCTACTATTCCGAACCTGACCACCTCGGCTCTGCCTAGCGGCGCATCGTTCGTCGACAACGGCGACGGTTCCGGTACCTTCGATTGGACGCCCGATTTCACTCAGGCGAGTGTCTATAATATCACTTTCTTTGCCGACGATGGTTCCTTCATACACAGCGAGGTTGTCGCAATAACTGTTAACGAAGCCGGCAACCAATCACCTCTATTGACGGCGATAGGAGCGCAAAGCACAACCGAAGATGTAAACCTCAGTTTCGGCGTCACCGCCACCGATCCCGATGCAACGATTCCGACCCTGACAACCTCCACGCTGCCCACCGGCGCAAGTTTTGTTGACAACGGCGACGGCTCAGGAAGCTTTGACTGGACACCCGGTTTCCTTGATGCCGGCGTTTACAACGTCACCTTCTACGCTGACGACGGCGCCCTCATAGACTCAGAACAGGTTGCAATCACCGTTAACGAAGCCGGCAACCAGTCGCCACTGCTGGCCGCGATCGGCGCCCAAAGTACGACCGAAACGGTCAATCTGAATTTCGGCATAAATGCCTCTGATCCTGACGCAACGATTCCAAGTCTGACCACATCGACCCTGCCGACCGGTGCAACGTTCGTAGACAATGGCGACGGCTCCGGAACCTTTGACTGGACACCCGGTTTCACCGATGCCGGGACGTATAACGTTACTTTTTATGCCGATGACGGCGCTCTCATAGACTCCGAACAGGTTGTCATCACCGTCAACGAAGTCGGCAACCAATCACCGGTTCTCGCTGCAATCGGTGCTCAGTCAACAACCGAAGCTGTTAATCTGAATTTCGGCATAAGTGCCTCTGATCCTGACGCAACGATTCCAAGTCTGACCACTTCGACCCTGCCGACCGGTGCGACCTTCGTAGACAACGGCGACGGCTCGGGGACGTTCGACTGGACGCCGCACTTTGCTAACGCCGGGATATATAACGTCACTTTTTATGCCGACGACGGCGCCCTCATAGATTCCGAACAGGTCGTCATCACAGTCAACGAAGCCGGCAACCAACCGCCGACTTTGGATCCGATAGGACCACAGGTGACAACCGAGAACGTGAATCTCAACTTCATCGTGACCGCAACCGACCCGGATTCGACTATCCCGGCCTTGTCCACTTCGGCCCTGCCCGCAGGCGCGAGCTTTGTTGACAACGGCGACGGATCAGGAACGTTCGACTGGACACCCGGGTTCACCCAAGCCGGCCCCCACAATGTCACCTTCTTTGCCGATGATGGTTCTTTTATCCACAGCGAGGTGGTCACCATCACCGTCAACGAAGCGGGCAACCAGTCACCTCTACTGGCCGCGATAGGTGCCCAAAGTACCTTCGAAGATGTCAATCTGAACTTCGGCGTGACCGCCACCGATCCTGATGCCACGATACCAGCGCTGTCAACATCCACGCTGCCGACCGGTGCCGGCTTTGTTGACAACGGCGACGGATCAGGAACCTTCGACTGGACGCCCGGCTTCACCGACGCCGGGACGTATAACATTACTTTCTATGCCGACGATGGTGCCCTGATAGACTCCGAACAGGTTGTGATTACGGTAATTGAGTCCGGCAATCAGTCGCCGGTTCTCGCTGCTATCGGTGCCCAGAGCACTACAGAAACGGTTAACCTGAACTTCGCAGTCACGGCCACCGATCCGGACGCTACCATCCCTGCCTTGTCGAGTTCGACGGTACCGACCGGTGCAACGTTCGTCGACAACGGCGACGGTTCCGGTACCTTCGACTGGACACCGGGCTTCACCGACGCCGGGACGTATAACGTCACTTTCTACGCCGACGATGGTGCCCTGATAGACTCCGAACAAGTTGTAATCACCGTCAACGAAGTGGGCAACCAGTCGCCTTTGCTTGCTGCCATAGGTGCCCAGAGTACGACTGAGGACGTGAACCTGAACTTCGGCGTAAATGCCTCTGATCCTGACGCAACGATTCCTGGTCTGACCACTTCGACCCTACCGACCGGCGCGACCTTTGTAGACAACGGCGACGGATCAGGAACCTTCGACTGGACGCCGGGCTTCACCGATGCCGGTACATACAACGTTACGTTTTATGCCGACGACGGCGCTCTCATAGACTCCGAGCAGGTCGTCATCACCGTCAACGAAGCAGGCAACCAAGCGCCTCTGCTGGCCACAATCGGTGCCCAGTCTACGACCGAAGATATTAACCTGAACTTCGTCATAAATGCCTCTGATCCTGACGCAACGATTCCAAGTCTGACCACTTCGACCCTGCCGACCGGCGCAACTTTCGTCGACAACGGTGACGGCTCGGGCAGTTTCGACTGGACGCCCGGCTTTACCGACGCCGCTGTCTATAACGTGACTTTCTACGCCGATGACGGCGCCCTTATAGACTCCGAGCAGGTGGTGATTACTGTCAACGAAGCAGGTAACCAATCGCCGGTCCTGGCCGCAATCGGTGCCCAGTCTACGACCGAAGATATCAACCTGAACTTCGGCATAACTGCTTCTGATCCTGACGCAACGATTCCAAGTCTGACCACTTCGACCCTGCCGACCGGGGCAAGTTTCGTGGACAACGGCGACGGTTCCGGAACCTTTGACTGGACACCGATCTTTACCGATGCCGGGACGTATAACGTCACTTTCTACGCCGATGACGGCGCTCTGATAGACTCCGAGCAGGTGGTGATTACTGTCAACGAAGCAGGTAACCAATCGCCGGTTCTGGCAACTATCGGCCCTCGCTCGACTACCGAAAACGTCCTCCTGAACTTCGGTGTCTCGGCGTCCGACGTCGATGCCACTATTCCGGCTTTGTCGACATCCACTCTGCCCACCGGCGCAACTTTTGTAGACAACGGTGACGGCTCCGGCGCCTTTGACTGGATACCGACATTCACCGACGCCGGGACGTACAATGTCACCTTCTATGCCGACGACGGCGCTCTTATAGACTCCGAACAGGTTGTGATAACGATCAACGAAGCAGGCAACCAGCCGCCCACACTGGACCCGATCGGACCGCAGGCGACAACTGAAAACGTCAACCTGAACTTTACAGTAACGGCTTCGGACCCCGATGCTACCATTCCGAATCTGACAACATCGGCGCTGCCGAGTGGCGCCACGTTCGTCGACAACGGCGATGGTTCCGGCACTTTCGACTGGACGCCCGACTTCACCCAGGCGGGTCCCTACAACGTCACCTTCTTTGCTGATGACGGTTCATTTATTCACAGTGAAGTGGTTGCGATAACGGTCAACGAAGCAGGCAACCAGTCTCCGGTCCTGGCCGCTATCGGACCACACTTCACCACCGAAGGGATTCCTCTGAACATACCGGTCGGTGCAACCGATCCTGACGGGACGATCCCCGCCTTGTCCGCATCGACGCTTCCAATCGGCGCGAGTTTTGTCGACAACGGTGACGGCACCGGCGACTTTGACTGGACACCGGGCTTTACCGACGCCAGTATCTACAACGTCACGTTCTACGCCGACGACGGCGGCCTCACAGATTCTGAACAAGTTGTCATCACGGTCAACGAAGCCGGCAACCAATCACCGATATTAGCCGCTATCGGTGCACAAAGCACAACTGAAACAGTCAACCTGAACTTCGGCATAAATGCCTCTGATCCTGACGCAACGATTCCAAGTCTGACCACTTCGACGCTGCCGACAGGCGCGACTTTTGTGGACAACGGTGATGGCTCCGGAACATTTGACTGGACACCCGGCTTCACCGACGCCGGGACATATAACGTCACCTTCTACGCCGATGACGGTGCCCTGATCGACAGCGAACAAGTAGTCATTACCGTCAACGACGTCGGCAACCAGTCACCGGTACTCGCCGCCATCGGACCACAAGCTACCGACGAGAACGTTAACCTGAGCTTCGGTGTCAGCGCTACCGATCCGGATGCTACTATCCCCGCTCTGTCGACCTCAACGCTACCGTTCGGTGCAGGATTCATCGACAACGGTGATGGCTCCGGATCATTCGACTGGACTCCGGACTTCGATCAGGCCGGGGTGTACGTGATTACATTTTATGCCACCGACGGCGTTCTGATCGACAGTGAGCAGGTACAGATAGTCGTTACCGATATCAACCGCGGACCGACCGCCGATGCCGGGAGCGATCAGTTCAATGTCCCGGTCGGTAGTCTGGTGACTCTTGACGGCACTTTCTCATCCGATCCCGACGGCGACTTGCTCAATTATAACTGGCTGCAAATCGGCGGCACGGCAGTGGTTCTTTCCAACAATGCTGATTCTATGCCGACATTCACGCCGCCGGTTACGGATACCTATCTTTTCGAGCTTACTGTCAACGACGGTCTGCTGCCTTCGACGCCTGATACCGTTTCAATCGACGTCGTTAACGTCGCGCCACCCGTCGCGGTGAGTGATCTGGCCATTCAAATAAACGCAGACGCCGTCGACCTTACCTGGAGCCTGAGTGTTTTGGATACGGCCGGCTTTGCCACCAGCGTGGATCGTTACGTTATCTCCCGCGGCACGGCGGCCTACTTTACGCCACTGCCGGGCGATTCAATCGGCTTCACCGACAACCTGACCTCAGCTTTCACCGACGCTGATCTGGCCGGCGCCAACGTCGTTGGCGACACACTCACGCAGTACTTCTATGTGGTCGAGGTGGTCGACATATACGGCAATCGTTCCACGCTCTCCAACCGGGTTGGCGAGTACGACTACCAACTGGTGACCACGGCTACCACCAACTACAACCTGGTTGGTATCCCGTTCTCCAACACAGGAATTGTCGATGCCGACGCCTTGATCGCTGCTATCGGCAGTGGTAATGTATTGACAGTCAACAACTTCATCGCCGCCTCGCAGAGCTACGAGGCCCGCTTCGCAGCCGGTTTCGGTACCAACTTTGCCATCACCATCGGCGGTGTCTATCAGGTCAACTCAGCTACCGACACAATTTTCAGTGTGGCCGGATCGATCCCCGATTCGGGCACTGTTTCCTATAGCATACAAACATCCCCAACGACCGACTTCAACTTCCTGATGATTCCTTTCGAACTCGAAGGAAACTTCACGGTCGCGCAGGATTTGCTTGATTCGATACCGGGAGTCTTGAACACTCTCAATAATTTCGTGGCCGGTTCACAGAGTTATCAGTCTCGTTTCGCAGCAGGCTTCGGGACCAATTTCCCAGTGAAAGCCGGTAAACCATATCAGGGTAACGCCGCCACGGACGGTGTCTTCCCGGGACCATAGGGAGGTGGTTATGGATTTGAAAAAAAGTGACGTTATAATAGATGGAGGTTTGGTGGTGAAGAAAAAGAAAACAGATCGCAGGTCAAAATACCTGTATGCGCTGGTGCTGGCAGTGGTGGCGGCAATGCCGTTGTCTGCCTTCGCCCAGGGTTCCATATTCGGGACCGTGCAAAACACCGATCTGTCTACACCGGCCAATGGCGATATTAGCTTTGTAGGTTTCCTGGATGATACGGACGAAGAGATCAGGATCGAATCCTCAACCGGTGCCGGCTACGATGCCGGCAACTGGTTTGACGATTTCCAGAACTATCTTACCGAAGCACCCGGAAATCCATACGATTATTACTTCTACAATCTGGCCAACGACGAAGGGTTCCATTTGGGCAAGGCTATTCCCAACAACTCGTTCCAGCAGGAGAATATCCAGTTGGCGGCGGTGGCCTGGCCGTTCAAACCGACCGGCCTTACGGGCATGGCCGTATCAACCAGCTCGGTAGTGATCGGATGGAACTCATCCCCCGGCATGACCTACCATGTTTACCGACGGGTGGCTACCTCCAGCGGTTCTTTCTTCCGCGTTGATGATCCCACTGGTTCGCTGGCCAATGCAGGCGTTTCGGACAGCTTCTTTGTCGACGTCACTGTTGACGGTGTCAGTTCGTACAATTATCTGATCGTCGCCGAAGATGGCTCCGGCAACTATTCGCAGCACTCCGATGTAGCCACCGTTAATTCCTCTGTGGTGGCGGCGCCGGTTGTGGTTGCTATCAACCCCGACAGCGGCCTGACCCTGGGTGGAACGGTGGTGACTATCACTGGTTCCGGTTTTGATATGGCCGGCGCCGGTGCGCTGGTGGGCGCCGCCTCTCTGACCGGTGTCACGGTCGTCTCACCGTATGAGATCACCGGTACCACGCAGGCGGGAACTGCCGGACTGGCCGACGTATCCGTGACCAACCTGGCCTCGGGGCAGTTGTCCAACATACTGGTTGGTGGATACAACTACATCTCGAACTCGCTACCCATCCTGGCCGCAATTGGACCTCAAAACGTCACCGAGGGACAACTACTGGCCTTCACCGCGACCGCGACCGATGCCGACGGCGGCTTCCCGGTAATGACCAGTTCCGCCCTACCCGCCGGTGCGACATACGTCGACAACGGCGACGGCAGTGGTAGTTTCGACTGGACGCCTGGTTTCTTCGACGATGGTGTGTATAACGTCACATTCTACGCCACCGACGACCTGCAACCGAGTCTGATTGATTCAGAACAAGTGGTAATCACAGTTATCGAAGCCGGTAACCAGCTTCCGGTATTAGCCGCGATCGGTCCGCAAGTGGGAACAGAAAACAGTCTGCTCACATTCGCCGTCTCAGCTACTGACATTGAAAGCACGCCGGTGATGACCACCTCCACGCTACCGAGCGGCGCTTCTTATGTAGACAACGGCGATGGCTCAGGCGATTTCAACTGGACTCCCGGCTTCACCGATGCCGGTACCTACAATGTCACGTTTTATGCGACCGACGACTCGGCGGCGGTTGACTCCGAGCAAGTCGTGATAACTATTAACGAAGTGGGCAATCAGTCACCCGTGCTGGCCGCTATCGGTGCGCAAAGTACGACTGAAAACGTGAACCTGAACTTTGGCATAAATGCCTCTGATCCTGACGCAACGATTCCAAGTCTGACCACTTCGACCCTGCCGACCGGTGCGACCTTTGTTGACAACGGTGATGGTTCCGGCACGTTCGACTGGACGCCGGGCTTCACCGATGCCGGGGCATATAACGTCACTTTCTACGCCTCCGATGGACCGGCTGTTGACAGCGAAGCCGTTGTCATCACCGTCAACGAAGCAGGCAACCAATCACCTGTGCTGGCCGCCATTGGCGCCCAAAGCACAACTGAAGACGTCAACCTGAACTTCGGTATAACTGCCACTGATCCTGACGCAACGATTCCAAGTCTGACCACTTCGACTCTGCCGACCGGTGCGACGTTTGTAGACAACGGTGACGGCTCCGGCACGTTCGACTGGACACCGAGCTTTACCGATGCCGGGACGTATAACGTCACATTCTATGCCGGCGACGGCAGTGCAGCTGACAGCGAGGCTGTTGTCATTACTGTCAACGAATCCGGTAACCAGTCCCCGATACTGGCTGCGATCGGTGCCCAGAGCACTACCGAAAACGTCAACCTGAACTTCGGGATAAGTGCCTCTGATCCTGACGCAACGATTCCAAGTCTGACCACGTCGACCCTGCCGACCGGTGCGACCTTTGTAGACAACGGTGACGGCTCCGGAACCTTCGACTGGACACCGAGCTTTACCGATGCCGGGACGTATGACGTCACCTTCTATGCCGACGACGGCACGGCCTCTGACAGCGAAGGCGTTGTCATCACGGTTAACGAGGCCGGAAACCAGTCACCTGTATTAGCCGCGATTGGTGCTCAGAGCACGACCGAAGACGTCAATCTAAACTTCGGCATAAATGCCTCTGATCCTGATGCAACGATTCCAAGTCTGACCACTTCGACCCTGCCGACCGGCGCGACCTTTGTCGACAACGGTGACGGTTCCGGGACCTTCGACTGGACACCCGGCTTTACCGATGCCGGTGCGTACAACGTTACCTTCTACGCCGACGACGGCACGGCCAGCGACAGTGAAGCTGTTGTCATCACGGTCAACGAGGCCGGTAACCAGTCACCAATCCTGGCCGCCATTGGTGCCCAGAGCACTACCGAAGACGTCAACCTGAATTTCGGCATAAATGCCTCTGATCCTGACGCAACGATTCCAAGTCTGACCACTTCGACTCTTCCGACCGGTGCGACCTTCGTTGATAATGGCGACGGCTCGGGAACGTTCGACTGGACACCCGGCTTCACCGATGCCGGCGCCTACAACGTGACGTTCTACGCCGACGACGGCACGGCCGCCGACAGTGAAGCGGTTGTGATTACCGTCAACGAGGCCGGAAACCAGGATCCGGTGTTGGCCGCTATAGGTCCCCAGGGAACCAACGAAGATGTCAACCTGAACTTCGTGGTAACCGCTACCGATCCGGATGCGACCACCCCCGCCTTGTCGACCTCGGCCCTGCCGACCGGCGCGACCTTTGTCGACAACTTGGACGGTACGGGCACGTTCGACTGGACGCCCGGATTTACCGATGCGGGCATCTACAACGTCACCTTCTACGCCTCCGACGGACCGGCTGCCGACAGCGAGGCGGTGGTCATAACCATTGCCGAATCCGGCAACCAGTCACCTGTCCTGGCCGCTATCGGCGCTCAAAGCACGACTGAAAATGTAAACCTGAATTTCGGTGTTACGGCCACTGATCCGGATGCTACTATCCCGACGCTGTCGACCTCGACTCTGCCCACCGGTGCGACGTTTGTTGACAACCTGGACGGCAGCGGTACCTTCGACTGGACACCCAGCTTCATCGATGCGGGCAGCTACAACGTGACTTTTTACGCCGACGACGGCGCCCTGATTGACTCAGAACAGGTCGTGATCACGGTCAACGAGGCTGGTAACCAGTCCCCGGTTCTGGCCGCAATCGGACCGCAATTAACAGTTGAGGATGTTTTGCTCAACTTCATTGTGACTGCGACTGATCCTGACGCCGACATACCGACCCTTACAACCTCAACGCTGCCTACCGGTGCATCTTTCGTCGACAACGGCGACGGTTCAGGCTCATTTGACTGGCTGCCCGGCTTCACCGACGCTGGAACGTACAACGTCACTTTCTATGCCGATGACGGTGCTCTGATCGATAGTGAACAGGTTGTCATTGATGTGCTTGACGCTGAAAACCAAATTCCGGTTTTGGCTCTGATCGGTCCGCAAACCATTGACGAAAACGTCAATCTGAACTTCACCGTTTCGGCAACCGACCCGGATGCTACCATCCCGGCACTCTCGATATCCACACCCCCGACCGGTGCGACATTTGTCGACAACGGCGACGGCAGCGGTGTTTTCGATTGGACACCCGACTTCACTCAGGCCGGGATACACAACATCACATTCTATGCCAACGACGGTTTGCTGGTCGACAGCGAAATCGTTGTGATAACCGTCAACGAAGTCGGCAACCAGCCGCCCGTACTTGCGCCTATCGGACCCCAGACGATCACCGAAGGGGCCAACTTGAACTTCGTTGTCACTTCCAGCGATCCCGATGGCACTATCCCGCTCATGACCAACTCAATCCTGCCGGCGGGAGCCACCTATACTGATAATGCCGACGGCACCGGCACTTTCGACTGGACGCCTGATTTCACTCAAGCCGGAGCCTACAACGTTACTTTCTATGCCGATGATGGCCTGGTAGCCGACAGTGAAGCTGTTACCATAACGGTCAACGATGCCGGAAACCAGATCCCGACCTTGAACGCTATCGGCCCGCAAACGGTTGTTGAAGGACTCAACCTCAACTTCATCGTGTCAGCCACCGATCCGGATACGGATATCCCGTTGCTGTCTACCTCCACGCTGCCGACCGGCGCCACGTTTGTCGATAACGGCGACGGCACCGCTGTCTTCGACTGGACGCCCGACTTCACCCAGGCTAATGCCTACAATGTCACTTTCTACGCCGATGATGGTGCTCTGATCGACAGCGAACAGGTAGTCATCACGGTGACCGAATCCGGTAACCACGACCCGGTACTCGACTCGATCAGAGCCAGGGTTGCCTTTGAAGGTATCAACCTGAACTTCCTGGTTACGGCCAGCGATTCAGACGGCACCATACCGGCCCTGTCGGCTGTCTCATTGCCGACCGGCGCCACCTTTGTGGACAACCTGGACGGCACAGGTAACTTCGACTGGACGCCCGACTTCTTATCGGCCGGTGTTTACAACGTGATGTTCTACGCAGACGACGGTGTAGCCTTGCCGGACAGTGAACTGGTACAGATCACCGTGAGCGAGTCCGGCGACCAACCACCGGTCATCACAGCTATTCCCGACACTTCGGTGGCCGAGGGAGACATCCTTGAATTGGTCATAACGGCATCAGATCCCGAAGGTGGATTTGTCTCCATCGCCGCGAGTACACTCATGAACCACGTCACCTTTGTCGACAGCGGAAACGGAGTGGCCGTGCTGACCTATGCGCCGGACTACTTCGACGCCGGTGAGGACTCGGTACTCATTTTCGCATCCGAAGTGGCGCCGCCATACCAGGCCAGTTCGCAAACATTCGTTGTCACCACGCTGGAAGCCAACCAGCCGCCTTTGTTTGACTCAATCGGGCCGTTCACTGTGGCTGTCGAAGACTCCTTGACTTTCCTGGTCACAGTCACCGACACCACCGACGCCGACACGGCCGGAATCGTCCTCATGACCATGCTGGTTTCGCCGCCCAACGCTACTTTTGTGGACAACGGCGACAACACCGGACGCTTTATCTTCCATCCCGACCACGGCATGGAAGGTCTCGACACCGCCACCTTCCTGGCCGTCGACCAGGGCACGCCCCAGTTGAGCACGACCATGGATGTTGAAATCACGGTGGTGGGCACTAACATCCCGCCGGTTCTTGACTCTATCGGTCCCCAAGCGGTCACCGAGGGTAATACTCTGGTAATCAATGTTTCCGCCAGCGATCCGGACGGTGGCCTGCCGATTTTCCTGTCGGTCGACTCCCTGATTGACAACGCCGCGTTTATCGACAACCTCGACAACACCGGCCTGTTCACCTTCAGCCCCACTTTCCTCCAGGCAGGGCTGTACTCGGTCACATTCATGGCTGATGACGGTGTGGACGTCACCGAAGAACTGGTGCTGATACAGGTTGTTGAAGCCGGCAACCAGGCGCCGGTCTTTGATCCCCTGCCGTCACCGTCTGTTACCGAGGGCACCACCCTGGTCGACAGCATCACGGCCCAGGACCCCGAGCTTGAACTGATAACATACAGCATAGATTCATTGACCATGCCGTCGAACTTCACCTTCACAGACTCAGGCAACGGTGTGGCCTGGTTCGGGTTCGCTCCCGATTTCGTGCAGGCCGGCATTTATGATATTACACTGTTCGCTCACGACGGCGCAGACTCGACAGCCGCGGTTCTTACAGTCGATGTGGTCGAGGCCGGAAATCAGTTCCCATCGTTGTCGCCGCTTTCAAACGTGACCGTTGATGAATTAAACACTGTTTCCTTCCTGGTCGGAGCTGCTGATATCGACGGCCCGCCGCCGATCATGACTACTTCGGCCCTGCCGGGCACGGCTACCTTCGAAGATCCGGATGCCGACAACATCTATGTCTTCGAATGGACCACCACCCAGGAGGACTCAGGCAGTTACAGTGTCTGGTTCTACGCCACTGACGCTGACTTCCCGAGTGATATCGACTCGGCCGAGGTGATCATCACGGTGGTCGATGTCAATCGTACACCATGGTTCCTGATTCCGTTCAACCAGCCGGACTCGGTCATGGAGCTCGACACGCTTCTGTTCACCTTTATGGCCTGGGACGATGACGGCTCGATCCCGAATATCGAGATCGATGTTAACGGTACCGGTGGGCTCCTGCCCAATATGACGGTGGATTTGACCTGGGACGGCGCCATCAATAACGGCGTGCTGACCTTTGTCCCCGATTACTCCCAGGGAGACGATAATCCGACTTTTGTCTTTATGAAAGTCCACGTGATTGATGAGTTCGATCCGCTCCTGAGAGATTCCTCGGGCACCCAGACGATCAAGGTATATGATCGCAATCAGGCGCCGACCATGCAGTTCTCAGACGGCATCGGACCGTTCAACCTGACCGAAGGTCAAAACCTGAACTTCAATGTTCAGGCCGCCGATGACCGCGATGTCCCGCTCTTGAGAGTGGAAGGCCTGCCCGACAGTAACTATACCATCACGCAACCTTCCAGTGACATCGTTCTGTTCGATTTCACGCCGGACTTCACTCAGGCCGGGCAATACTCCCTGTCGTTCATAGCCGATGACCTGGAAGGTTTGTCGGACACGCAGTTGGTTGACATCATTGTTGTCGAAGCCGGCAACCAGCCGCCTGTCTGGTCGGTTGTCCTGCCCGATACCATTGATGTGTTCATCGGCTTCCCGTACACTCAGGCGCTGGCCGCCAGCGACCCCGAAGCCACGCCGGTAACACTGGATGCGGCGCCATTTGTGACCAACGCCACTTGGTCGGTGGTCGGTGATACCGGGACCTATTACTTCAACCCCGAACTCTCCCAGGTGGGTCAGGTATTCCAGATAACATTCACGGCTACCGATTCGACCGGTCTGGCAACCCCGATGGTCACCAATTTCGCCGTACTCAGCGCTCTTAGAGGCGACATTGACGGCAACGACAAGTACACCTTGAATGACGTTGTCATGCTGGCCGGGTATATTTTCCGGGGCGGTGTCGCACCCAATCCCATGGAGGTTGGCGACGCCGACATGAGCGGCACGGTCGATGTGGCCGATATCGTTTATATGATCAACTTCCTGTACCATGCTGGTCCACGACCGCCGCAATAATTGCGCCGACCGAATCCGATAATCACCGAATAGCCGCTCTCGCAGCGGCTATTCGGCTGATATTAACCAGCCCCAAAAAGCCGTTTCAGACCCAGTTTTGTCCATATATCATGCGAAAATACTTGACAACTTTCGCATCAGAAGTTATCTATAGTGTGACCTTCGTAGGTGAAAAACGACCAGTGACTTTTAGGTCTTACGTTTTTGTCGCTTGGTACTAGCGATTTTCACGAAGCTTACATCTGAGATGGCCGTGGTCGGCTGTCTCTGCATGCATTGCCTTGAGGTATGATAAGCTGTTATAGCTTGTTGAGAATTTACTTCAACATCTTGAGTGCAAGGACGATCAAACCGAAAACCTCCCCGAAGTTCCGCCTGGGGTGTTAAGGAAGGTTTTAGGAAAGGAGGTGTCTCGCAGAAATAGTAAACGTAGTGATTGCATGGCATTCGGAACTGATTCTTTGAGCAATCTGCCTATCGGTTTCGAAACCGATGCCGCTTCGCTCAAAGATTAGTCTTGAAGGCAGAAATAAGTTGGGAACTATTCATCTCTCGAAAGGAGCACTTGAATGACAAGGAGAATTTCGACGATTCTGATCCTCTCCTTACTAGTGGTTGCTTTTGTGGCGATGTCGGCTCAGGCCGTCAAATCGCCGGAAGAGTCGCCGCGAGTGATCAACCCGCTGGTGTATAGGTCGCTCCAGTACGCATTCCCGGACGCGACCAACTCCGGTACGCTCAACGCCAATCCGGCCACCGAGCTGGGCGATGGCGTCTCACTAGGTAACGCCGTAAGTGCCGCTCCGCCATGGCCCGGTGTTAAGCTTGGTGATACCTACTACGACTACCAGCATAACGGTCGTATGACCCGTATGGTAGACTGGGGCAATGATGTAGCTGGCGGTGAAGGCTTCATGGTCCACTTTGAGTGGATGCGTTTGGCCACCGAAGTGACGGAAAACCGCCACTATACCTACAACGCGTATTATGCCGGCGGTGGCCAGGCCGGCACATTCCTCGGTCAGGTTAAGATTCAGCCCGACGGTGAATACGCCGGTTATGTTTCTCTGGATGTCACTCAGGACGGCCGCGCCGTTCTCGGTGGTCACAACAACCAGGGTTCAGGCTACCAGGCTCATACCTACTGGGACTTCGGACCCGGTTTTGCATTCTTTGGTATGAACCGTCGTGTACCGGACACCACCTTGGCCGCCGGTACCGGTCAGGATCCCAACGACTCCCTGAAGTCGGCTATCTGGCCGTCAATTCGCTATCATGAGACGCCGGGCAAGGCCGATCCGGTCACCCACGTCTTCACTCAGGTTTCCGAACCGGGCGCTGGTGATGCACAGGCTGTCATCTACTTCCGTAAGGTCGGTGCCGATGATACCGGCGAATGGGATTTCCCGCCATACGTTCCTGACACGGTGTTCGACATCGCGCAGGATGTGGCTTGCTCCGAGACTTCGGGCAAGGTCGCTCTGACCTGGATTGCCAACCGTCCCGACGACGGTGACTGCGACACCTGTTCCAGCCAAAACGGCCAGAACTTTGTCCAGTGGGACAACGACATTTACTATCAGATCTCAATGAACTACGGCGCCCCGGGCTCCTGGCTGCCGCGTGTCAACCTGACTCAAAAGCAGGATGGCGTCGATGGCTACCGCCCGTACACCGACATGCAGGCCCTGATCACTTCCGATGATGATCTGCATATCGTTTGGGGTTCACGTTTCTGGCCGGCCGACGCCAACAGTGGCGGGCAGGCTGGTCTCTTGCGTGGCCGTATCTTCCATTGGGGTGAGAATCTGGGCTTTGTGAAAGCTACCGGTAACATCCGCACCGCGGCTAATCTCGAATGGGATCAGACCACGTGTAACGGTGGTGCCTGGCAGCTTAACGGCTCCAAGATGAACGTCGGCGAATGCGACGGCAAGCTGTACGTGATCTGGACCCAGTTCAACGACGTTGCCAACGGTATCGAAGAAGACTGTCACAACCGCGCCTTCGGCGCCGGTGGTGATGCCTTCGGTTCGGCCAACGGCGACCTCTATATGGCTGTTTCCGACGACGGTGGTCTCACCTGGGACGCCGCTCGTGACTTGACCAACACCCGCACACCGCACTGCGACTCTGCGACCGGCGCGGTTGGCGAGTGCCGTAGTGAGCACTGGTCCTCCATGAACCGCATTGGTACCAACCTGGGCGGTGACATGTCCGGTGCTGTGGTTGTCGATCCTACCGGCAGCTACACCGGCGCTTACTTCCTCGATGTACAGTACATCGGCGATCCCGATCCCGGTGGTATTGTACAGGACGAAGGTACCTGGCAGCAGGCCGACGTGCGTTGGTTCCGTCTGCCTTGTGTCGAGCCGGTTCCGACTCCGGGCTGGGCTCCCTCCTGGACCGAAATCGACTATCCTGAGTACACCAAACATGGTACTCAGTATGACAAGCCGCTGACTATCGAGAATCCCGGCAACACGGCCACCAACTTTACGATGGCCTTGAACGAAGATGTCGGTCCGCATAGTGGCTGGTTGTCCGTTTCAGCTTCACTTTCGGCTGGAACCATCAACTCAGGCGCGGCCAATACCGTTAGCGGTACTGTTACCATCAACGCCGGTGGCACAATCAACCTTCCCGGTACGGTTGTGAACCTGACGGGTAACATGACTGCGACCGGTAACCTGATCGGTTCACCTTATGTGTTCCCGATCAACTTCTTCATCGTTGACACAATCGTGCCGCCGATCTTTGATACCATTACCACCGGTTGCTTCTCGTTGGTCGTATCCAACATGGGTAACTGGGGTAACCAGGGCGCCGGTCATGTCAACCTTGACTTCTTCGACTTTGGTGACTGCGACGACCTGGAAGATGCTGAGGATACCATCCCCGGCGACGCCACGGTCTATGCCTACGACGCCTCCCCGGTCATCTGCTGGCCGGACGGTGACTCGGTCATCTGTAACTGGTCGATCTTCGGTACCACTTACATCTCCGACGAAGGCTTCGTGCCGGTCGGTCACACTCCGGTAACGCCGTTCCTCTACGGTCAGGACTGTGAAGACCCGCCGAACGACCTGTATTACAACGAAGCCTACTTGTCTCAGTTTACCACTCATGACACCGGTATCCTGATTGAGAAGTGGTGGATCGCTCCGGATCAGAGTGCTCAACAGGGTTCCAACTGGATCATTCAGATTCTGAAGATCACCGTGATCGATGGTCAGACACACACTGACCTGAACATCGGTGAAGCCATCGACTGGGATATCCCGGCTGACTCCGCTTCGCGTAACCGTTCAGGCTTCAGTCCGGCTGAAAGGCTGGTCTACCAGCAGGGTTCTGAATACGATGAAGACCCTGAAGAGTGTCAGGAAAACTCAGACCGCTACGGTGGTATTGAGCTTCTTGAGATCAGAGAAGACGATGGTGGAACTGTCACCGAGAGTTCCGATCCTTACGGCGCCTGGTCCGGTAGTAACGCCCTTTGGGTGTACCCGGCTGGTGGCTATATCCCTGAAGAGCTGGACAGCTTGATGACCGCTCGCGAGGGATACGTCCTTTCGGATTCACTTGATGCCGATCTGCACTCGGTTATGACCTTCAGGTCCGGCTACACGCTTACCCCGACCAAGACGCTCTGGATCTTCAAATGTTTGATCACCAGTCGTTTGGGCTTTGCGGCGTTTATCGCCTCGGCTCAGGAGTGTCATACCTGGTATGCGGATAATCTGAAATCGCCGTCCTGCGGATGCTGCATCCCGCCGATCCGCGGTAACGTCGATTACGACGGTGCCGATGCCATTGACATCTCCGACCTCGTTTACCTGGTTGACTTCATGTTCACCGGTGGCCCGGCGCCGCCTTGCTTCGACGAAGCAGACATGAACGGCGACCTGGCGATCGACATTTCCGATCTCGTCTGGCTGGTCGACTTCATGTTCACTGGTGGTCCGCCGCCGGTTGCATGTCCATAAAAGGTTAGATCACACAGGACCTATAAGGTCCTTCAGATAAACCTGAAGCCGCCCCCGTCATCTACGGGGGCGGCTTTCTTTTTTGCTTGGAAAAACGCCAAACTTGACTATATTTAATAGTGAGTTCTCACGGATAGACCGCCGGCACGAACAATGGTGCCGAAATCACGGTTGAGAACATCCTCACTACGCATTTGGGATTTCCATGCGTCTGCCGGTCGGTGCCCCACCCGATGCCGCTTCGCCCCAAGGTTAGTCTTAGAAGCAGGAATAGATCGGGAATCATCTGTCTCGAAAGGAGTAATCGAATGACAAAGAGAATTTCGACGATTCTGATCCTCTCCTTACTAGTGGTCGCTTTTGTGGCCCTGTCGGCTCAGGCCGTTAAATCGCCCGAAGAGTCGCCGCGGGTAATCAACCCGCTGGTGTACAAGTCACTCCAGTACGCATTCCCGGACGCGACCAACTCAGGTACGCTCAACGCCAACCCGGCCACCGAGCTGGGCGATGGCGTCTCGCTGGGTAACTCAGTAAGTACCTCTCCGCCGTGGCCCGGTGTCAAGATTGGTGATACTTACTACGACTACCAGCATAACGGTCGTATGACCCGCATGGTAGACTGGGGCAATGACGTAGCCGGCGGTGAAGGCTTCATGGTCCACTTTCTGTGGACGCGTTTGGCCACCGAAGTGACGGAAAACCGCCATTATGCCTACAACGTCTACTACGCCGGCGGTGGCCAGGCCGGCACATTCCTCGGTCAGGTTAAGATTCAGCCCGACGGTGAATACGCCGGATATGTTTCTCTGGATGTCACTCAGGACGGCCGCGCCGTTCTCGGTGGTCACAACAACCAGGGTTCAGGTTACCAGCCTCATATTTACTGGGACTTCGGCCCCGGTTTCGGCTTCTTTGGTATGAATCGTCGTGTACCGGACACTACTTTGGCCGCCGGTACCGCTCAGGATCCCAACGACTCCCTGAAGTCGGCTATCTGGCCGTCAATTCGCTATCATGAGACGCCGGGCAAGGCCGATCCGGTCACCCACGTCTTCACACAGGTTTCCGAACCGGGCGCCGGTGATGCACAGGCTATCATCTACTTCCGTAAGGTCGGTGAGAATGACACCGGCGAATGGGATTTCCCGCCATACGTTCCTGACACGGTGTTCGACATCGCGCAGGATGTGGCTTGCTCCGAGGTCACCGGCAAGGTCGCTCTGACCTGGATTGCCAACCGTCCCGACGACGGTGACTGCGACACCTGTTCCAGCCAGTCCGGCCAGAACTTTGTCCAGTGGGACAACGACATCTACTATCAGATATCAAACAACTACGGCGCCCCGGGCTCCTGGCTGCCGCGTGTCAACCTGACTCAGAATCAGGATGGCGTCGATGGCCACCGCCCTTACACCGACTTGCAGTCCCTGATCACTTCAGACGAAGACCTGCACATCGTGTGGGGTGCACGTTTCTGGCCGGCCGACGCCAACAGTGGCGGCCAGGCCGGTCTCTTGCGTGGCCGTGTTTTCCATTGGGGTGAGAATCTGGGCTTTGTGAAAGCTACCGGTAATATCCGTACCGCGGCCAATCTCGAATGGGACCAAACCACGTGTAACGGTGGCGCCTGGCAGCTTAACGGCTCCAAGATGAACGTCTCAGAATGCGACGGCAAGTTGTATGTTCTTTGGACCCAGTTCAATGATGTCGTCAACGGTATCGAAGAAGACTGTCACAACCGCGCCTTCGGTGCCGGTGGTGATGCCTTCGGTTCGGCCAACGGCGACCTCTATATGGCCGTCTCCGACGACGGTGGTCTCACCTGGGATATCCCTCGCAATCTGACCAACACCCGCACACCGCACTGCGACTCTGCGACCGGCGCGGTTGGCGAGTGCCGTAGTGAGCACTGGTCCTCCATGAATCGTCATGGTACCAATCTGGGCGGTGACATGAGCAGTGCTGAAGTTGTCGATCCTACCGGCAGCTACACCGGCGCTTACTTCCTCGATGTACAGTACATCGGCGATCCCGATCCCGGTGGTATCGTGCAGGACGAAGGCACCTGGCAACAAGCCGACGTGCGTTGGTTCCGTCTGCCTTGTGTCGAGCCGGTTCCGACCTCTTGCTGGTGTCCCAGCGGCTGGACCGGCATCGACTATCCTGAGTACACCAAACATGGTACTCAGTACGACAAGCCGCTGACTGTCGAGAACTTCGGTAACGTGCCTGCCAACTTTGAAACACAGTTGAACGAAGATCCTGGCCCTTACTCCGGTTGGCTGTCCGTTTCTCCTTCACTTGAGTCTGGAACCATCAACTCAGGCGCCAATAACACCATTAGCGGTACTGTTACCATCAACGAAGGTGGTACAATCAACGCTCCCGGTACGATTGTGAACCTGACGGGTAACATGACTGTCACCGGTAACATGAACGGCTCGCCCTATGTGTTCCCGATCAACTTCTTCATCGTTGACACAATCGTGCCGCCGGTATTCGACACAATTACCACCGGTTGTTTCTCGCTGGTCGTATCCAACATGGGTAACTGGGGTAACCAGGGCGCCGGTCATGTCAATCTTGACTTCTTTGACTTTGGTGACTGCGACGACCTGGAAGCTGCTGAGGATACTATCCCCGGCGACGCCACGGTCTATGCCTACGACGCCTCCCCGGTCATCTGCTGGCCGGACGGTGACTCGGTCATCTGCAACTGGTCGATCTTCGGTACCACTTATATTTCCGACGAAGGCTTCGTGCCGGTCGGTCACCTTGCGTCGGTGCCGTTCTTCCGCGGCATGTCCTGCGACTCCATACCAGAGTCTCTTTTCATCGACGATACCTACTTTTCTGAGTTCACAACTCATGACACCGGTATCCTGATCGAGAAGTGGTGGGTACATCCGGATCAAAGCGCTTCCCAGGGCTCCAATTTCATAATTCAGATCCTGCGGATCACCGTGCTTGACAGTACGACGCATACCGATCTGAACATCGGTGAAGCCATCGACTGGGATATCCCGGCCGACACTGCATCGCGCAACCGTTCCGGCTTTGAGGCCGGCGAGCGGCTGGTCTACCTACAGGGTTCTGAGTACAATGAAGACCCCGAAGAGTGTCAGGAGAACTCAGACCGCTACGGTGGTATTGAGCTTCTCAGGACAATGGAGATCGATGGAGTTGATACTACCGAGAGCTCCGATCCTTACGGCGCCTGGTCCGGTAGTAACGCCCTTTGGGTCTACCCGGCCGGTGGCTTTATCCCGGAACAGTTAGACAGCTTGATGACCGCTCGCGAGGGATATGTCCTTTCGGATTCACTCGATGCCGATCTGCACTCGGTTATGACCTTCAAATCCGGCTACACGCTTACCCCGACCACAACGCTCTGGGTTTTCAAATGTTTGATCACCAGTCGTTTGGGCTTTGCGGCCTTTATCGCCTCGGCGCAGGAGTGTCATGATTATTTTGATGAATACGTGCCCAAGCCGACTTGTAGTTGCTGCGTAGGCATTCGCGGTGACCTTAACGGTGACGGTAGGATCGACATCTCCGATCTCGTCTGGTTAGTGGACTGGATGTTCACTGGTGGACCGCCGCCGCCCTGCCTCGAACAAGCCGATGTAAACGCCGACGGCGTGATCGATATTTCCGATCTCGTCTGGCTGGTCGACTTCATGTTCACTGGTGGTCCGCCGCCGATCCCATGTCCGTAGCAGGTTAGATCATCCAGAGTCTAAAAGACTCATTAGATAAACCTGAAGCCGCCCCCGTCATCTACGGGGGTGGCTTTCCTTTTTTGCTTGGAAAAACGCCAGATTTAGCTATATTCAACAGTGTGTTCTCACTGATAGACCGCCAGCACGGATAATGGTGCCGAGCAAACAGTTAGTAACGTCTTTTTTCTGTAAAACGGCACTGAACACGGAATTAGAAAGTTCGTTGGACCTGTCCGGGCGGTCAGAGAATCGGAAGACAAGCCCCAAATGATACTTGCGTTTGAAGACACGCCTGTATAATCAACGTTAACTTTTCGATCCAATTGGACGTTATTCTAAATGGACGATCGAGTGAATGAACAAGAGAATCATAGGTGAAATAGGAGTAGGTAGCAAGATGACAAACAGATGGACAAAGGTGCTCTTTGGTCCGCTTCTTCTGACAGCGGCGCTGTGGGCTATGCCGACTGATGGACATAGCGTGATAAGCCAGAGCGGGAATACCCCCAAACCCTACATAATCGAGGGTAAGGTGACGGTTGTCTTCGAAGAAGGCGTCGACCTCTCTCGGCTCAACAAGGGTTTCGGTCGAGTGAGTTTTGCTCTGGGCAGTCTCGATCCGATTCTGGATCAGTTTTCGGTCACCGAAGCCCATGAGATTTTCCCCGGCTCCAAGCCGCGAGAGATAAACTCAGGCTTGCCGGATTACACCCGGTTTTATGAGTTATCCTTTCCGGAGGAGACACCTGTCCGCGAAGTTGTGGATGCCTTGCTGCAAAACCCGAATGTTAGAACGGCCGAGCCGGTCTGGGCCATGCCGTTGGCAGTCACACCCGACGATCCGCAATTCAACAGTCAATGGCACATGACCTCGCTGAACGTCAATGTCCGGGCCGCCTGGGACCGGGAGGCCGGCTCTGATTCTATTATCGTGGCCGATGTCGATTCCGGCGTTAACTATAACCACTCGGACCTCAGAGACAACATCTGGGTCAACCCGGGTGAGGATATCGACGGCGACGGCGTACCTTACGATATCGATGATCTCAACGGTATCGACGACGACGGCAATGGTACCGTCGACGATCTGATCGGCTACGACTTTCTCACCGGTATCGGCAGTGCCGCAGCCTACGAAGATAATCACACGCCGGACCCCGACCCACAAGATCGTAATGGTCACGGCACCCATGTCGGCGGCATCATGGCCGAAGTCACCAACAACGGCGTTAACGGCTCAGGCATGGCCGGTGGCTGGTTGGGCGGTAACCGCGCCTATCGCGGCGTGCGCATTATGTGCCTCCGGGTCGGCGCCACCGGCTCCGACGGTAACGGTTACGTTAACTCCAACAACTGCGGCACCGCCCTCCAGTATGCTGCGCGCAACGGCGCCAAGATTGCAAACGCCAGTTGGGGTTCCTCCGGTACCACTACTATGAACGCAGCCATGCAGCTCTGCGATTCGGCCGGTATGACGGTGACTCACGCCGCCGGCAACGACAACATCGATCAGCCCGACTATATGGATTACGATCCTTTCGGTTTCGAGGTGTTGTCGGTAGCTTCAGTCGAAAGCAACGACTGCAAAACCGGCTTCTCCAACTTTGGTTACTGGGTTGATATCTCAGGTTACGGCTCAGCCATCCTTTCCACTGCGTCCAACAGCAATGCCGCACCCATTATGGCCACTTACTGGGGTACGTCGATGGCTTCACCTCATGTTGCGGGTCTGGCTGCCTTGATACGCTCCCAGATGCCCAGCCTGACCAAGTACCAGGTGGACTCGATAATTATCAACACCGCCCACGACGTATATGCCGGATCATGCAACTCAAGCTACATAGCCAAGCTCGGCTCCGGACGAATCGACGCCGAAGCAGCCATGGCCGGACTGGCCTGCGCCCTGTTTACCTCCGATGTGGATCAAGGCGAAGCGCCGCTGACCGTCAATTTCAGCGATCAGTCGCCGTACTCACCTACCTCATGGGATTGGAGCTTCGGCACCGGTGATATATCTTCGGATCAAAACCCCACATACGTTTACAACGACCCGGGTGTTTACGATGTCTCTCTGATCGTCGACGACACCAGCTCCCTTGGACCGGGTGAGGAACACTTGACCAATTACATCTGGGTCACGGCCGATACCGTCGACATTGCCGATGTGGTGGCCCCAGCCGGCTTCCAGGCGGTTCTACCGGTCTACATGCACAATACCGCCCAGATCAAGGAAATCCAGTTCAGTTTCTACATGGAAAACACGCTGGGTGTTACTTTCGACAGTATTTCGACGGAAGGTCTTCGCACCGCATATTTTGAGAGCATCACCAACAACTCGCTGGTGACAAACAAAAAATACGGTTTCCTTTTGAAGACAGATGATCCGGCCAGCGGTGGCTCCAACTACCTACAGCCCGATACCGGAGCCATCCTTAACATCTTTTTCAACGTGCCTCCCAGCGCTACGGGCGGCGAGGTAATGGCTGTGGACTCGATAACCGCCTCCGGCAAGCGGCCGCGCTATGAAGCCCTCTGGGGCGAGTTGGTTCCGGTTTTCAGCGCCGGTTCTATCGAAATCCAAGGCTGCATTCGCGGAGATGTAGACTGCTCCGGCGGCGACATCAACATCGCCGATCTGGTTTACCTGGTGGATTTCATGTTTAACGCCGGCCCAGCCCCCGATCCGTATTTTGTGGGGAACATCGACGGCCTGCTGTTGATCGACATCGCCGATTTGGTCTATATGGTCGACTTTATGTTCAACAGTGGCCCCCCGCCACCTCCGTGATCGACTATCTGAGATAACTCCAGGGCGGGCCTAAGGCCCGCCCTTTTTTCATGCTTAGTTTTTTGCTCGCAGCTACCAATTTTTATTGACTCCGATCAGCCAAATTCCTATCATGCGACCAGTTATGGTTCGTATTTTAGGGTGGAATGCGAGATTGTACCTGGTGAACGAGGAGGTGATTGGACAAATAGAGCGGTAAATTCGTCATGTACTGTGTTGAGACTTTAGGACTTGAAAAACATATATATCTGTTCGGAGGATAGTAAATGATATCGAAAGTACTCTTGCTGGTCGGAGCGTCACTGTTGTGCACAGGAATAGCGATGGGACAATCCGGCAACATCACCGTTGATCTTGTAACCGGACTGCAGGGGTCGTCAGCCGACACCCTGGCTCTCGGCGGTGAGGCGACGTTCTACATCAGAGTGAACAACAATACCGGCTTCGCTTTAGATGGAATCACCAACGGCTACAGAGTTTATTCAGACGACGGCGCCAATTGGGACACGGTGAAGACGGCTTCGCTGGGAACGATTACAGCGGCCATGTTCGACGGCAGTTCTGGATTGCAGATGTATCCAAATGACCAGGCCGGTCAGGTGAACGGAAGCATTTCCGACACCGTCGGCTTTGGTGGATTCAGGTTCTTCTCAGCTGGCTTGCCCGCGGGCTTCGATGACACCGCCTACACAATTACGATCGGTCCTATCGGGGGGGGATCTATTGTGAACACGACAACTATCTGTGTCGATTCCGCCTATTATGGATCGGCAGGCACATGGAAATGGGCGGCCGCCGGTGGCAATGACTTCTTCCCGGCCTGGGGCGGTCCTTATTGCTACTTTGTCGAGCCTGACCCGGCCGATGTTAAGGTGACCGACGATAACAGCCTCCCCACCACCTTTTCACTCGGACAAAATTATCCCAACCCGTTCAACCCGAGCAGCAGTATTGCATTCGATCTCCCAATCGTTACTCATGTGCGGCTGACCGTATACAATGTGTTGGGGCAAGAAGTCACCACGTTGGTCGACGAGAAACTCGGACAAGGAAGTTATGAGGCAGAGTGGAACGGTCGTTCATCCTCCGGCAACCATGTCTCCTCGGGCATCTACTTCTATCGCCTACATACCGAACAGTTCACACAGACCAAGAAAATGGTTTTGCTGAAGTAGACAGGCTCTTTTACGGCGAATCACAACCCCCGGCCAACCGGGGGTTTTTTTATCGAGATTTGTGCCTGCTCGCTACTACGTTACCGTCCCGGTTTCACGTTGACATAGTGCCTGGAACCGGTATCTTACAACCCTTGATCCGGTTGGATTGTGTATGAACCTGCGGCCTGTCTGAGGTCACTTCGATTTGGAGCCATGATTAGATGAAATCTGTTTCTTTGCCTCTTTTGCTACTGCTTCTGATGCTCTGTTCGTCCGGTGCGGCCGCCGACTTCGCTATCTCACTTGACAGCGTGGTGGGCTTGTATGACCCCAATACTCTTAATACCGATCAGCAGATAACCTTCTATATTCGCTTGACCAATGACGGTGCGTATGCCATGAAAGGTATCACCAACGGTCTTCACGTCTATTCTCCAAACGGCGCCACCTGGGATACGACGGTAGGTGACAATGATCTCGGAACTATCGGCTCAAACGAATTCGATCTGCTTTGGACGATTAATAGGTTCGGGCTTACCGGCTCCGGAGCAGACACCCTGGGTTTTGGTGGGATTCGTGGTGCCTCAGGTACCGGCCTGCCGGCAGGATTCGATGATACCGCCTACACCATCACCATAGGGCCGATACTTGCTCAGGACCACGGTAAGACTGTCTGCCTGGACTCAGCGTTCTACCCACCCTCCGGACCATGGCTGTGGGCGGGGGGAACTGTCGACAGCGTTTTGGTGGGTGATCGTCTGCCCGCCTGGGATGGACCTCATTGTTTTACAGTTTTGGATTCCAACGGGACACAGCGTTTGGTCCCAACTCCGGGCGTGGTGAAGTTTACAACGCAAGAAGGGGTCCAACCGGTCAACCAGTCGCTCGAAATTGATGCCTTCGATACCGGCAACCCGCTTAGCATCTCGGTGGCCAATAACCAGGCCTGGCTTCAGGTTGATCCGCAGGCTGGCGGTACGACACCGATCTCACTAACCATCTCAGCCGATATCACCGGGCTGTCGGCCGGTCACTATTTCGACACGATAACAGTAACGGCCGCGGGGGTGGCCAATTCGCCCCTGGAGGTTCCGTGTATTGTGACGGTGCAGCCGTTGATTTCATCAACTCCGTTTTGGGGGTTTCTCTCCTACGCCAAAGACGGCAACCAGGCCCCACCGGAGACATTGATCGTAACCGCGACCGATGGTGTGAGCGCCATACCCTTCGCGGTCACCACCGATTCGGCTTGGCTGATGGTCACGCCGACTTCGGGGACTACTCCGGAGACACTGATTGTACAATCCGACGGTCGTAACCTTGCGGTCGGTATGGCGCACGCCGACAGTGTCGTTTTGACGCCCACCGGTGGAAGTTACTCGCCGTTAAGACAGCAGTACATGGTCCATATCATTGACCTGGTCACAGCCGTCAAGGATGTTTCAGGTGACAACCGCCCCACCACCTTCGCCCTCGGTCAGAACTATCCCAATCCATTCAACCCGAACACTCAGATAGCTTTCGAGTTGCCCTCAAGATCGCAGGTTAGTCTGGTTGTTTACAATGTTCTCGGTCGGCAAGTGGCCACCTTGGTCAACGAACAGTTATCGCAGGGCAGCTATGTGGCCGAGTGGAACGGCCTCACTTCAAGCGGTGCCCCGGTGTCCTCCGGAGTCTACTTTTATCGCCTCCACACCGACAGCTTCACTCAGACCAAGAAGATGGTGCTGCTGAAATAAGACCGGTGAGGGGCATACGTCCACAGGTTTGGTGATCGGCCCATGTCCAGATGTGCCGATTACAAAGCCGCAAGGAAATGTGGACAACTGCCAACCACTTACAAAAATGGCAAATACGCCGAACTTTGCACTCCGGTCAGTACACCTTGACAGTCCAAAACTACCCGAAACAGGCGGTTGGCCAATACAACCCATTGTCCCACAACAGCATACACGAATTAAGTTGACTTTATAGCCCGATTTTCGTAGTTTAGTACCTTATGTAGCGGATTATGAAAACGTTAACTTATTGAAAGATAAAGGGTTATATGTTAGGGGTCATCGGAAACAAATTCTCAATCGGAAAAGAAACCTACCATCCGTTCTCCGTGGAGATGCACTACTTCCGGATCGACAAGCGTTACTGGTCGATCTGCTTTGAGCGGATTAAGCGCGCCGGCTTTCGTATCATTTCCACTGCCGTGCCGTGGAATGTTCATCAGGATGAAAGCAAGCATTTCGATTTTTCCGGTGTCACTGATCCCTCAAAAGACTTGATCGTCTTTCTTGAGTTGGCTCGGGAGTTTGGCTTCAAAGTCATTTTGCGGCCCGGTCCAATTGTCAAAGGTCAGTTGGAAAACGGGGGGCTGCCGAAGTTTGTTTTCAGTGATCTGAGCACTTTTGCTCGGGATGCCGCCGGTCAGGAATGCAAGCTGCCCAATGACTGCGGTGTCGACGGCGGCTATCTTCCCAGCTATCTGCACAAGACCTATCAGTTCCACATCAAGAATTTTTTCAAGAACTTCATTGAAATCACCAAGAACTATGTGCATCCACGAGGACCTATCTTCATGGTCGAATTGGATTATGAGACCTCGTTTGGACAGTTATTGGAACCGGACTCGGCAGATTTCAATCCGGATGTGATAGCCGAGCACTATCCCGCCTTTTTGGAAGAGCTCTATGGTGATATCAAAAAGCTGAACGCTGCTTACAAAGAGAAACACTCCAATTTCGACCAGATAGAGCCACCACGAAAGTTCAAGGATTTGGACCCCAAACGGTTTGTCAAAGCGATTGACTGGATGAAGTTTCGGCAGCAAGTATTGGTGACCTATCTGGAGGGGTTAGAGGATGTATTCTCCTCCTACACAGTGGAACCGCTTATCTTTCGCTCGCTCTACTTCAAACCAGGCAGCCTGCTGCCCGCTTTCGATCTGGTGCCTGACGACCGCTCGCCGTTTCTTGGGGCCAATGTCTTTCCGGGCGGCAGCTACTTTGACCTGGCTGTCAAGGCGCGCTTCCTAAAGTCCGAATACGGATTCGCTTTTGCGACTTCGTTTACTTCCGGAGCGGCCGCTGAAGACCCGGACCGGGAGGAGACGATCGCACCAATACCGGCCAATCAGCGTCGCTTTTATCTGGCCGCCAGTTTGGCTTCCGGGTTCAGCGGGCTTAACCATTACATGTTTGTGGATCGTGATCATTGGCACGGGGCGCCGCTTCACAACGACGGTACTATCTCCGAGGGATACAGCGTGGCCCGGGAATTCAACACAGCCATCATGGAGGTTGGCCTTGAGGAGATGGAGTCCAATGAGCAGGTTGCGGTGGTGGGGAATCGGCTATATGAATGGATGAAGACAATCACCTTCAAGAAAATGTTCCCCTATGTCGGCCGATTGCTGGATGATTCGGCCTCCGGATTCTGTCGTGATCTCATGCGGTTGAAAGTGAACTTCGGTGTTCGCGAAAACCGTGACTGGGAATCGTTAAAGAGCTATAAAATGGTCTTCATACCCTCGACTGAAGTAATGTCCCGAACCGATCAGGAGGCTGTTGTAGACTTGGTGAAATCAGGCGTGAATGTTATCATTTGTGGTCTGATGCCCCGATACGACGAGACGCTCCGTGATTGTCAGATTCTGGCCAATCACTTCCGAATCAAGACCAGTGTCGACTATGGGATCGGCTCCGCCGAACACAAAGGCGGATCATTCCCGACCCATGTCTACGGTTCCATTCGTTCCACCGATGACGCCAAAGTTCGCAAGCTTTGCAAGAACGGCACCAAGCTGGTGGGTGTGTCATCATCGCGGTTCAAAGGCACTCTCTTCCTGTTCACTTTCGACTTCGCGTCGGGTGGAAACCATGCCAAGCTGGCTTATCTTGAATCGGTCCTTATCGGCGAGTCGATCACACCTCAGGTGTATTGCAGTGATCCGTCGGTTGATATCGCATTCAAACTGGGTGAGAAGAAGGGGCTTCTGTTCGTAGTCGCTCCGCCGGCCGGTGAGCTGTCCGATGGCATCGAACGAAGCGGTAAGGAAGTCATAATAAAAGCAGACCTAAAAGCGGCCGGATACAAATCCCCTCGACTGAAACTGACCAATCTGTTCGATCGCGAAGAAAGCAAACCGATCAGGATTACGACCAAAGAACTCAAAGATGGTATCCAACTTCCGGTCAGTTTTCCGGACGGGTACGTCTTCCTGATAGAAAGGCGGTAACCATCGGCGCTATGATCGAGGCACCACTTGCCTGGGCCAAGCGTCATAGAGGTTCCGCCGGCTCAATTGCAGCCGCCCTACTCTACTTGCAGTTGTGTGGATGTGCGGGCGTTGGACTAACACGCCACTTCGAGCAGGGGATTGTCGTCACTGCGGCGCCCATAGCCACTGAAATCGGTCTGGACCAGTTGAAGGCGGGGGGGAACGCATTCGATGCGGCCGTGGCGGTTGGTTTCGCCCTGGCCGTGGTACATCCCGAAGCAGGCAATATTGGCGGGGGCGGATTCGCCTTGATTCGAAGTGGCTCAGACAGCACAATAAAAGCGCTGGACTTTCGCGAAAAAGCTCCTCTGGCTGCAACCGATACGATGTATCTCGACGCAAACAATGCGGTACGGCCTGATGCATCTACGCTCGGGGCTTTGGCCGCGGGCGTGCCCGGCACGGTGGCCGGGCTGTACGAACTCTGGAAAGAGCATGGATCGCTGCCGTGGGAGCAGTTGGTTACGCCGGCAGCCAAACTGGCCGACACCGGTTTCGTAGTAGACGACTACCTGGCCGGTTCATTGGCTGAGTACTCGGCCGCGCTGGCCGGTTTTGATTCCACGGCCAGGCAATTCCTGCCGGGCGGACGTACCCCGACGGCGGGACAACGGCTAAGCCAACCTAATCTGGCCGCTACTTTGTACACCATTGCAGCCGAGGGTCCGGATGGGTTCTATAAAGGCCAGGTCGCCGACCGGATCGTCGCAACCATGCAGGAACATGGCGGCCTGATCGACCATTCTGATTTGGAAAACTACTTGGTCCGATGGCGCCCTCCGGTCAAGTTCCGCTTTGACTCGCTGGAGGTTTATTCCATGCCGCCGCCCAGTTCCGGCGGAATCTGCATGGGGCAGATTCTGTCAAATCTGGAGTCCTATAGTTTTGCGTCCTGGTCGCCGGCCTCACCCGAGTACATCCACCTCTTCACCGAAGCATCCAGGCTGGCCTTTGCCGACCGCAGCGAACATCTTGGCGACCCTGACTTCTGGGAGGTGCCATCAAAACTGTTGAGCCAGCAATACCTCAGTCATCGTGCCTCGCTCATTGATGCCGATCAAGCCACACCGTCAAAGCAAGTAACACCCGGCGCCTCCGAGTCGGACCAGACCACGCATTTCAACGTTTGTGACAGCTCGGGCAACATGGTGGCCATCACTTACACGCTCAACGCCCCCTACGGCTGCAAGCTGGTTGTAGAGGGAGCCGGGTTCCTGCTAAACAACGAGATGGACGACTTCTCCATCAAGCCGGGTCATCCAAACATCTATGGCCTGGTCGGCGGCGAGGCCAACAAAATCGAGCCCGGCAAACGGATGTTGTCGTCAATGACGCCTACCCTGGTCATGCTCAATGAACGACCGTTCATGGCCCTGGGGTCTCCGGGCGGATCGAAAATAATCACCGTGGTTGCTCAGGCTATCGTGAACTTCACCCGGTTTCACCTGACACTAAACGAAACTGTCGCTCAACCACGTTTCCATCACCAGTGGTTACCGGACGTACTCTACCTCGAACAAGGTTCCTTCGATATCAATGTCATCCAGGGCTTGATCGTGCGTGGGCACAATGTCAAGGAGCGAAAGCCGTATAGCGATTTACAGATCGTGCATATTACCCAGGATGGCGTGATGGCCGGGGCCTCAGATCCCAGGGGTGGCGGAAGCGTCTCAGGTTTCTAATCGGGCGGTGGTTCTACCGGAGGCTCTACAACCGCAGGCTCGTTAGTTGTATCCGGTTTCAAAAGATGAGAACGCCGCCGTGTCTCTCTGTATGACAGGACAATTGCGCCGGACCCGACGATACCGGCAGCCAGGTAAAACAAAATACCGCCGCCGGGTGCCGCGTAGAAACCGGTGAGAATAGTCAGACCGATCAGCAGTTGCCATTTACCCAATAGCTTTGGTGTTTTCCTGAATATCCGAATTATGCCATAACCGAGCAGCCAGGCCGGCAGGAGCTTACCGGCATAAAACAGTAATCCAGCGGAGACACAGGCAAAACTGGTGATCGGGAGCATCAACGTCGAAAAAATCAGCAGAAGCATCCCCGCGGCAACCTCGTCATTGGCAGCCAGTAGCAGACCTACCAGACACAAGGCCACGGCCAGAGCCAGGATCACCAAACATATAATAGCCGCCGCAGCGGCCAAAAGACCGGCCCCGACGCTTTTCATGAAACGATGATGTAACTGCTCGAAAGCCTGGCTAAGGTAGGTGGGAGACAAACGAACCAGTATCAGACCAAACAGGAAAGCAGCGAACAACAGTGAAAACCGCACGGCGGTGGCCGTTGTCTCCTCGGTTTCTTCATCGTCGGGATCCACCGGCTCAAACCGCACAATCTCTCCCAGAACAGTAATCCCGGATTTCTCACTGAAATCGAGTTCCTTTGAACAAGTGTAGGTCAAATCCCCGTGGATAACCGCCGGTGGACTGATTTCTATAGATTCGCCCACTTCCAGGTCGACATCGCCTTCGATCTGCCCGCTAATGTCTATGTCGGTTGCTGCAATGGTGACATCGCCCATCACGGTTCCGGCCAGTACCACGCTCTGTCCATAAGCGTTGACATCGCTGCGAACTACAGCACCCCGCCGAATCTCCAATGTACTCCCGCAGAACAGGATCGAGCGTCCGATATAGCCATCAATTACGGCCCGATCTCCCAACATGCGGATAGAGCCCTCGGTCCGACCGGTATGGGTTAGTTTGAAACTCAGGATCATCGCCGACCCTGAGACTTCGCCGGTGACGGTGATGTTTTCGCCGGTAGCTATAAGATCGCCACCAATGGATCCATCGATGGTAATGTCGTTCCCGCCTGCATATACGTCGCCGTCGATACGGTGTAGATTTGTCAGGTGGACATTCTTGCCTTTGAGAAACTCAGCCGCCGAGGCGGTGGCGACTATCGATAGGACGCTGGTCAATAGCACCGCCGCATACAGACCGAATCGAAGTGGTAGGCTGAGTTTGCTCCAGGTCAGATTATACATCACAATCGATTCTACGATTCCAAGCTACTCATGTTGCTGCAATAAAGCCTGTAAGAGCGGCAAACACCACCAAAAAAACAGGTAAACCGGTCCAACTGTAAGTTCCGTCGGTCCTGGCGATCGGCAAAGACGAGCGTGTGGACTGACGGTCTGCAGATTGAAGTCACCCGTGTGGCGCCCTCAAACTCGGGTTGGGGGTGGCGATAATTCGCTTAGCTGCGCTTTGCGGCTTGTCATTCCACAGATTGTGCCCGCTGAGTCTTCAGACTCGGCGCGTGGAAACCTCATCCTGAGCGGAGTCGAAGGGTGAGTCCATTCAAGTGGCGTTGGGCGACCCCGCCCGACGCCGGCCCACGCAGTCAATAGCTGTATGGCAAGTCGCCTGACAGCACCAAACCCGACCCAAACAAGGAGGCTCTGTCGCAGTGTGGTTTCGCAGGGTCCTGACCACGCCCTAGGCGTGGTTGTGGCCCTGCGACTTGGGGAGTGTTGACAAAGTCACCAAACGCTGTTGCGGTGGGTCCTGTCCGCCGCGGCGGACCCCAGGGAATTCGTGTGACCCGCCGCCACCAAAGGGTATTTGCTCATCTGGCCGCTGTTTGGGGCCACCAATCAGCTACTGGCCGCGCTGACCCTGATCGCCGTTACGGTCTGGCTACGCCGGTCCGGTCGCAGGAGCTGGTTTACACTGGTGCCGGCCGTCGTTATGGTCTTTACAACTATCGCAGCTTTGGTCTACTCCTTGATTGTAAGATATATTCCCACCGGCAATCTGCTTCTTATAATCACCGACATCTCTCTATTGGCCCTGGCTCTTGGCGTTTTGGCTCTGTCTATCAGGCGAATAGCCAAGCCTCAGCCGGCCACTGCTTAATCTTCGGACTTTCGGCAAAAGATTCAACATCCTCATAAATCCGCCGATAATGCTGAATAACGTGGATTGTGGCCATGAAATTGTTTTTAGACAGACATAAGACGCTGCTGCCTCGGGTGGACCGAGTCTACTTTCTGACGAGAGTAATGATTCTGGCCGCTCTGGGTTGGTTTATTCTGGGCGGTACCGGTCAAGAAGGTGACCGGCTGTTGTTTCAGTTCATTCTGGGGACTTTCTGTATCAACCTGGTCATTCTGTGGGCAGCAGTGAAAGGGCGGTTCGATCTCAAACTGGCCTACTTGTCGACTATCGTTTACGATCTTATCCTGATACCGACGCTAATCCTTTACACCGGCGGCACCAATTCATCGTTTTATCTTCTGTACTTCCTGACCGTATCGGTAGGGGCCTACGTGTTGACTGTCTGGTTCGCCAGCGCGGTGACGGCAACTGTGGTCGTCGGCTATCTGGCCGTCAACTACCAATCCCTTGATGTTGACACCATATTTGATATGTCCATGAGAATAGGCTTGATAGTCGTGTTCTTCGCCGCCATATCGTATGCCTCCGAATACATGCGTCGGTCCGAAAAGCGCTTACTGAAACTTTTCAACACTCTCAATCGACGCACCTCCGAGCTTGAAAAATCGCAGGCGCAACTGGAGATGATCTATGAGAACACCCGTATTCTGGCCTCCATTCTGGACACCGACGGCGTGGTCAAGGAGGTAGTCAGGATTATGGGCGAGGTCCTGCAGTATGAATGTCATGCCTTGATATTCCGCGACCGATGGGGCAACTGCTACTATCGAGCCCGCTCTCAGCGAGGGCGCCACAATTTTCACCTCAAAGCAATCGACCTCGAGGCGGAAGAGTTGCTGGCACGGGTCTGCAAAATCGGCGAGCCGGTCTCCATAAATGATATCCGCACTCGTGATGACTATACCGCGCAATCGACTGAGGCGCGGGCAGTGATGCTGGTACCTTTGGTCTCCCACGGTTCCACCAACGGTGTGTTGGTGGCCGAATCCAATGAAGTGGCCGGTTTCAAAGGGAAACACGTACAGATGATATCGGTCGTGGCGCGCTCGGCCGCCCTGGCCCTGGAGAACGCTGAACTCCACAAACGGACCGAGGAGTTGACGATTATCGATGAGTTGACCGAAACCTACAACTACCGTTTCTTCGTACAAAAGCTGGAAGAAGAAAAGCGCCGTGCCCTGCGCTATAACCTGCCGCTGTCTTTAGTAATGGTGGATATCGATTTCTTCAAGAAGTTCAACGATAGTTATGGTCACGAGACCGGCAATGTTGTTTTGCGCCATCTGTCAGCCATCATAAAAAAGTGTATCCGAGATGTCGACTTTTTCGTTCGTTATGGTGGTGAGGAGTTTGCCGTCATCCTGCCGCAGACGGCCAGCCATGAAGCCCGCACGATTGGCGAACGAATACGCTCACAGGTGGAAAGAACGGCCATCGAGGCAGGCAAGGCCGGTCATTTGAGAATCACCGTATCGGTCGGTGTGAGTTCTTTCCCGGAGAACGGAAAGTCACATGAAGAACTGGTGTCGGTAACCGACCAGGCTCTCTACCGAGCCAAGGGCGAAGGAAGAAACCTGGTATGTACCAAATAGACTCTATCAGGAATGTGTATCAGAAAGGTGTGCAGTAAGAATGCAGGAAGCTAAGAACCGTATCGGGCAATTGTTTGTCCTGGGCTTCAAAGGCAGCCAACCATCGCGAGATTTTCTCGACTTCATCGCCGAGGAACAGATCGGCGGAGTCATCCTGTTTGAAGAAAACTGCGCGAACCACCAACAAGTATCGGACAACATCGACCTGATTCGCTCTCAGTTCAAACGGGGTTCTATGCCCTTCATTGCCGTCGATCAGGAAGGCGGACGTGTTTGTCGTCTCAGGCAGGCGCCGGCTGAGATTCGAGCCGCTGCCGATTACGCAGCCACTCAGGACTTGGATCGATTCGCGGAAGATTTTTCTCGCGCCTCCATGTTCATGGAATCACTTGGAATCAACCTCAACCTGGCACCGGTGGCCGATATCCGTCTGCATTCGGCCAACGCCTGTTTGAAAGATCGCTGTTTCGGTGAAACCCCTCAGCAGGTGGCTACTTTTGTGGAGAAAGCTGTCGCCGTCACCCGAAAAGCCGGGCTGCTGTCATGTCTGAAACACTTCCCCGGCCTGGGCGCAGCCGTGGCCGATCCGCACTTCGAGACACCGACGGTCGAATACGATGAACTGATCTGGCGGCAGCGCGAAATGCTTCCATTTGCCGCCGGCATCGAAAGCGGCGCCGACATGGTGATGACAACACATCTGCGGATGACCGCTTTCGGCGGCGAGATTGTCACCGGTTCGTCTCAGGTGGTGTCAGCATTGTTGAGAAACATCCTGGGCTTCGACGGTCCCGTGATTACCGATGATCTGAATATGAACGGCGCCGCGACGCTGGGGAATATCGGTGAACGCACCGTAGCGGCGTTCAAGGCCGGACATGATATCCTGCTGTTCGGGCAGGATTATGAGGCGGCCATGCAGGCTTACGATTACTTCGTGGACGCCGTCGAACGTGGCGATGTGGACCTGAGCCAGATCAAGTCTTCGTTGAGTCGGGTATCCGGAATCAAGTTCAAGCTGGACAGTTCTATCGTATGTTAGTTGTATGAAATATGTCATTGGACCAATTGATCAAACGCAAACAGCTCACCTGTCTGGGTCTGAACTCAGGCACCTCGGCCGACAGTCTCGACCTGGCCCTGATGAGAATACGACGCACCAACAAAAGAGTCGCGGTGAAGTATCTGTGTGGAACCGAACGCAGGTTCGACCCCGATATGAAATCATTGATCCACGCCTCAGCCGACGCCGAGAAGTTGGCGCCCGAAGACACTATCGAGCTGGACGGATTGCTGGGAATGTTCTTCGGTCGTGCGGCAAGATCGTATATTACTCAACTGGAACGTCGGGGAGTCAAAGTTGACATGGTTGCTTCGCACGGACAAACGATACGCCACTGCCCGGAGAAAGTAAAGCGTCTGGGGAGATGGGTCCACGGGACCATGCAACTGGGCTCGATCGAGCGAATCGCCGCCGGCACCGGACGCATCACCGTCGGCGATTTCAGACAGGCAGAGGTAGCCGTGGGCGGTGAAGGCGCGCCTGTCACAGTGGGTGCGATGCATCGCTTGTTCGCCCGGCCCACCGAGTCACGACTGATTGTCAATATCGGCGGCATGGCCAACTACTTCTATCTCCCGTCCAAAGAGTCCGGGTTAAAAACCGCGGCGGCCGACTGCGGACCCGGAAACAGTCTGTGTGATCTCTTGTGTGCGCGCCTGTTCAAACTCGATTACGATACGGGCGGTCGCCTGGCCGCATCGGGAAGTGTCTACCAGGACCTGCTGGCGGACCTGACCACCGACGATTTCTTTGTCGGTAGAACAAAGTCCACCGGACGTGAGCGTTTCGGCCCAGCCATGGTCGACCGCATTATCGCTTTCGGCAAACGGTATCGGGTCTCGGCCGTGGATATGTTGAGAACGGCCGCCGAACTGACGGTTATCGGTATAGTTCGCTCACTGCGCCCACTCTTGCGACGCGATAAGAGTTTGGAAAAGTTGTATTTGACCGGTGGCGGTCGGCGCAACATTTTCTTTGTAAGACAGCTTGTGCAGTCCCTGCCAAGGCTGCAGATTCGCTCGGCTGATGAGCTTGGTGTCGATGCCGATTGTATCGAAGCGGCCGCCTATGCCGTGATGGGTGAGGCCTGTATCCGAGCCGAGAGCCTGCCGACAACGGCCCACCGGCGTGCCATGCAGCCGGTGTTGGGCAGGATTGCTCAACCGCCACATGTAACCCACGGCAGACGGTGATGAGGCACCAAGCATGACCTTTGGAAGGACAGTTAGGATGACGGCTCGAATAGGCACCGCCTTTTTAGTGCTCGCTCTTGCTTTCAGTTGCGCCACCGTGCCGCTATTGAAAGATGAAACCCCATCCTCGTTCATGCGCATTCCTTTTGTGCGTGTGCTACTTGATGAATCCCAGACACAGGTCACTGTGGGCGGTGACCGTCAGTTTGCCATCGAGTGTCTCAAGGACGGTGAGCAGGAAGTCTACTATTCCAACCGACCGGTCACGATAATCAATCGCGGACAGTTCCTCGCCGTCGAGAACACGCAGCAGGCTGTGATTACCGAGAACATCGACGAAGTCAACGTCATACCGCGAGGCGCCACCAACAGGTTGCAGGTGGGAGGGAAGCGGTATCGTGGTCTGATGAAGCTGCTCCCCGACGGTTATGTCGTCCAGTTGATCAATGTCGTTTACATGGAAGACTATCTGCGCGGCGTCGTACCGCCCGAGATTGGGAAGCGCGCCGACAGCGAGATCGAAGCGGTCAAGGCGCAAGCAGTGGCTGCACGCACTTATGCCATGGCTCATTTGCAGCAGTATCCGTCTGAACAGTATGACATGAAGTCAAGCATCATGGATCAGGTCTATCAAGGCCTGTCAGTAGAGAACGATTTGATCAATCGCTCAATCGATGGCACGGCCGGTCAGACTATCACTTTTGATGATAAGTTTATCAACGCCTACTATCACTCCACCTGCGGCGGCATGACCGACGACATCGAGAGCGTCTGGGACCGCAAGGAGACGCCCTACCTGAAAGCGGTAGCGGATTCAGGCGCCTGTTCCTGGTCAAAGTATTACACCTGGCGAGAGGTCTTCACCGAAAGTCAGTTAAGAGGACGGCTCGAACAGTATTTGTCCAGTGATCGCGGACGCGATATGGTAATCAGCCGCATCACCGACGTCGTGCCGGCCGAGCGATCACCCGGCGGACGGATCGCCATGATGACAGTGGTCACCGAGGCGGGCAACTACAGTTTCAAGAAGGACCGCATTCGATGGGTGGTCGGGCGTACTTCCAATCCGGACTTGATTCTGCCGTCTGATCGATTCGATGTTGTTATCAAACGCGATGCCTCCGGCCGCGTCGAGACCGTTACTTTCAAAGGACGCGGGTATGGGCATGGTGTCGGAATGTGCCAGTGTGGCGCCATAGGATTGGCTCGACAGGGATGGTCTTTCAATGCCATCCTGCAACATTATTTCACCGGCGTGGAACTACAAACGAAGTATTGACTCCGTGTCACGTCGACTTTGATGCTTGGGAAGGACGAAAAGAATAAAGATGCAGCGCGTGTTGACAATGACCCTGGTTCTGCTCGTCACCGGCAGCTGTTTCGCCGGTCAGTATGAGTACACCGTAGGTCTCTACGGCGGATTGTCGCGGCTGGCCGGGGACGAATCCCACCACTTTCCGTTTCAGAAGAGTTATGGATTGGAGTTCCAGTATCGTCTGACCGATCAGTGGCGTCTGCATTTTGATCTGTCGCGGCACAGTATTAACAACGACACCCTCAACGTGGCCAATCTGTCTTTGGGGGCCGGTGACGACAACAGTTCGGCCCGTTTCACGGCCACCCGTTTGGGGGCGATTGCCGATCGGTTGCTGTGGTCAAAAGATTACAAGTTTCGTGTCTCAGCCGGAATAGGTGGCGGCCTCTTGGTTTGGCGAGTGATGGATCCATCCACAGGCGGGAAACTCCAAGTGGCAGGGCCCAATGATCAGACCATCGACTTCGCCGCGTCGGAACTGTTCGTAAGCGGCCAGACGACTTTGCAATGGATGCTCAACCAACGCTGGTCGCTCAACTGGCGTCTGCGCGGTGATTACCTGAGCGGACTGGGCGCCGAATTCGCCGACGATGTAAATTCAGCCCGTGGGAAAATCCTGGGTTCGTTGATGTTTGCCGTCGGATACTCCTTCGGACCGTCGCCGACATCGTGGGTTTCCGAAGAGAACTGGTCATCGACGCCCGGCGACCTGCCGCCACCGCCGCCGGGGGAGATCGAGGATGGTGACGGCGACGGTGTGCCCGACGAATCCGATCGCTGTCCGGACACTCCAACCGGGATAGAGGTTGATCGCTTTGGTTGCGCCCGGGATTCGGATGGTGACGGCGTCCGGGACAATCTTGATGATTGTCCGGATACCGAGTTCCGCGCTCGATCCCATGTCGACATCCATGGTTGTCCGATAGATTCTGATTTTGACGGTATTGCCGACTACCGCGATGACTGTCCCAACAACCCGGTCGGCGCCGCGGTGGATGCCGTAGGCTGCCCTCTGGATTCCGATGGCGATGGTGTACCGGATGGGTTGGACGACTGCCCGCATACACTGACCGGCGTTGATGTGGACCCAAACGGTTGTATTGACCTGTCCATGTTATCCGAACCGATGGTGCTCAACATCGATTACGTGCCGGGATCGTTTGAGATAGACCCACGCAATCGTGAGCGTATAGAAAAACTGGCCGGCATGCTGAGTTTCGTTCCGGCTGTGAAACTGGAGATTAACGGATTCACCGACAACATTGGAACGGCCCTGGCCAATCGTGAGTTGTCCCAAAAGCGGGCCAACCGGGTGCGCGATTTCCTGGTGGCCAACGGTGTCGACAGTGAGCGCATCAAAGTCTTCGGCCGAGGTGAAACCAACTTTGTCGCCTCCAATCAGAATGCGGCGGGCCGAGCCGAAAACCGAAGGATTGAGATTATCTTTTATCAATAGTCGAGAGTAACCATGGAGTGGTGTTATCTCTTAGATACTCCTCAGGACGAAAACAACAGCATCTACGCCGTCGTCATCCTGCTGCCTGAGCGCCTGGAGCGCATTATCGCTCCCATGCGGGCCAGGTTCGATCCCCTTTACAACCTGATCAGCCCGCACATTACTCTGGTTCATCCCTTTGAAACCGATCGTCCGCTCGAAGAAGTGGCCGCGCTCGTCCGTGATGAAACAAGTGAATGTAAACCGCTACCCATGAATCTAACCTCGATCGGTGATTTCTATCCGGGGATACCCAAAATCTACTGGAACATCGAAAAGGATGAGTGTTTGTGCGAACTGTTCTACCGCCTATACTCACGCCTGGGGCATCCTATCCCATACAAGAACTACCAGCCTCACGTTACTATCGCGCGCGAGATATCGATGCATCGAGTCCTGCCGGTTAAAGAACAGATTGTCGATTACCTCCCGGATGAATCGTTCGCAGCCGACGCTATCGATTTGATAACGCCGCTGCCCGGCGGCAAATGGGTGTCGGTGCGCACGTTTCCTTTTGCAGGTTAGGCAGAATCAATCGAGCACAAAAAAAGAAGCGACCGGGTTGGGTCGCTTCCAGGAACATATCGTGTCGAGCCGTTACTTCTCGGCCGGCTTTTCTTCCTTGACCGGATGAACGAGCTTCACACGCTCGGCAAACTTGAATTCCTTGAAGTTGGTGTTGCCTTCTTTGGTGTGACAGCGGACGCAGACCTTTTCATCTGGTACTATCAGACCGGCATCCACGGCCATCTTCATCTGAGCTTCAGGATCGGCCTTCCACTTTTTCTTGCTCATGATCTTGGCCGACTTATAGTCTTTGCCGGGACCATGACAGGCTTCGCACTCGATGCCCTCGATCAATGTGCCGTCGGCCAACGTGCCGGTGGAATGGCACTTTATACATTCCGGTTTCTTCTGCTCTTCGGCTGACAGCTTGTCAAAAGCTCCGGCGTGAGCGGTTTCCGCCCAGGACGTGTGTTTGTCCTTATGGCAGGCCTTACTGGAGCATTTCTTGGCGCCCACGTATGCGTGGTCGGCCTTCTTAGCCGCTTCCTCGGAGTAAACAGCACCTGCAAACAGGAAGGCCATCACGGCAAGGGCGGTAAGGATGATGAAAAATCGACGCATAGCAAAAAACCTCTCTGATTGGTTTATGTGTCTCATTCTATTATACAAATCTACTTCCAAAAACGTCCTTCAAAAGTGTAGCCAATTTATTTACTGGAGTTGTTCAGGTCAAGCGTTTAGAGCCTGCTGTCGCAAAAAAAGCGGCCGCGTTCAGAAATCGCTTGCCTGTACTCTGAAAATTAGGTAGACTTCCCGCGAGGTAGTATGAAAATTCTGATTGTGACTCAACATTTTCCGCCTGAAAAAGGGGCGGTCCGGCGTCTATATGAGTTTGCCCGGTACTTCGTCGAAAATGGACACGATGTATCGGTGATGACGGCAACGCCCAACTATCCGGACGGGATCGTGCCGCCGGCCTACCGAGGCAAGTTCTTCTGCGCCGAAGAGATGGACGGAATCAAAGTCTACCGAAGCTGGGTCTTGCCTGCCTCAAACTCTCAGCCAACCAAGAGAATGGTCGGATTCATCACCTTTTTGGTAACCACTCTGATTAACGCCTTTAGAGTCAAGACAAAATTCGACCTGATTCTGGCCTCCACTCCGCCAGTGACGACACCGGTGATCGGCTGGTTGCTGAGTAAGATCAGACGGTGTAATTTTGTCATCGAAGTACGCGACTTGCAGCCGGAATCCGGCGAGGAGTTCGGAAATCTCAACCAGTCATTGTTCACCCGGATAGTCCGCCGGATTATCCACGCCCTGTACCGCCGGGCTGATCGGATCGTCTCGGTCACCGATGGTATCTCAAGCTACATGGAGATGATCGGCATCCCGCGGGCCCGCATGGCCACCATCAAATCGGGGGTCGGGCGCGAGTTTATCCACTCGGACTCCAATGGTATCCGCAGGAAATTCGGTTGGGATGAGAAATTCCTGATCCTCTATTCCGGTACCCTCGGCTGGGTGCGTCCACTCGAAACCGTGATCGAAGCTGCCCGTCAGTTGGTCGACCAACCGGATATTCACTTTGCGTTTCTCGGCGATGGCCAGAGAAAGAACGCCCTGGTCGACATGGTGCGTGATTACGGCCTCAAGAACGTAAGCGTTATCGGCACTCAGCCGCTTGAGGATATCCCATACTTTCTGAAGTCGGCCGATGTTCTGCTTGAATGTCTCAAGGAAGTTCGCGTGGCCAAGATGGCCTTTCCGTCCAAAATGTTTGAGTACATGGCCTCTGGTCGACCAATCGTGTTTGGTTCGCGGCAGGGTGAGGCGATTGACGAACTCAAAATCGCCGGCGGCGCTCTCACCTATCCATCGGACTCTCCCGAGGAATTGAGTAAGTTGATACTGAACTTGCGCGAGAATCGGGAAGATCGCGAAAAGCTTGGACAGCGGTATCGTGAGCATATTATCGCTCATCATCAGCGGGAAGCCTGGGGTCGACAGTACCTCACTTTCCTGAAAGATGTCTGAGCCGGTTCGGACTTCATCCACTTTTCAATTAACAGAAATCTGACTCAATGAGACAATGTCATGCCGAGCGAAGTCGAGGTATGAGTACCTGGGCCGGAGTTTGCACCGTGGTATGAGAATCGAATTAAGTTGTCTTTGAAGGAGCCCCGCAAGCCCCGAAAGTTTCAGTTGTTATACAGTCTGGTGCTACTGGGGACAAGACGGTGGCGCATCCCCGCCGGTGAACATCCAGTCTATCAGATAAATAAGATCGTTAACATCAATATCGGATGCGGCATCACCATCAACGCTCCCCTGTTCCCAGCACGGGGGTGGCGGTCCACCTGTGAACATGAAATCCACCAGGTACACAAGATCAGAGATGTCTATTGGAATACGGTCAATGATATTGTCAACGTTACCTCTGTTAAGACAACAAGAGCAGCTCTTGGGTGGTGGCTGCAATGAGTCACCGTGCTCGTAGAAAAGGTTGTACATTTCCTGACAATAGCCAAGGTCCGGAGATTGAAACCAGGTCTGGTGGAACTCATGGATATTGTCAGGCCGGTTGGGACCATAATAGCGATTTAGTAGAGCGTCGAGTATATCGTCGCTGCCCTCCTGAATGTAATCGTCTATTCCGTCATAGTGTGGCCCCAGGTTGAGGGTGCCCCAATCGGCCCGGTCGCTGTAGCCATCATCCGGGTTGTCGAAGATGTCCCACAAGATGCCGGCCACAGCCCCTTCGCACTTCGGACCCATGGCGTTGAAAGAACCATCCGCCGTTGTATGGCCGTACTCACCGTTCTCGAAGTTGAGCCAAAGTGAGTCCGTAAAGTCATCCCAGTAATACGTACGAATAGGCGTGCTATCAACAAACGCCGACCACCAGTGCGCAAAACCTTCCATGGCTGCGAATTGCAGATTATAAGCAACCCATGGGAGGTGCGAGGAAGGGCTATTCGTGGTATCATCGCAAAAACTGTAGGTAGAAGAAATGCGGTGACCGAATTCATGCAGCATGGTTGATCTGTTCCAGGTATCCGGCCACCCGTTATTATTGTCCACAGAGTCGTTGATGAAAATCAAGTCGTTGTAGCTATCGTAACCCGATGACATAGAATCGGCCATAAGAAAGACTTGACCGTACGGCACAAAGTACTGATTTGGTGGCCACTGCGACTCCCACGCGCTGTGGCCGTCCAGAATCGCATCGGCGACAAAGAACGGTTTGCTCTCGTCAACAGAAGCGATCATCAGCGTGTCATAAAAGCCATCGGCCAGGTCGTAGGCCACCGGGGTGGCCCAGATATGTTTATTTGAGTAAACATCCTTCAGAACCACAACTCTTGTGTTTTGAGCTGTTACTTCAAAGAACACATCCTGACCACCGGTTCCGTTTGAGTCAACGTTGCTTATGTCGTTGAACTCAAACCAGCCGTCTTCGTCAGTATACATGGAGCCGAGAGACTGTGATCCGTTCGAATCTAAATCGAACATCTCGATCTTGACGAAGCGCATCGGCTCCTCGGTAGAATCGAGACCGGGGTACGAGTTAGGTGTCGGATCCTGGTACCACGAATAGCCTTGAATCGAGAACACCGGTGGCGGTTCCACGATAAAACAGTGCGGGCCGTCCCAGGACGGATGATACGACCCCAGCCCGGCCACCGTCCATCTCCAAAAACCTGAAGGTGGAAAGTAAGCGGAGTCAAGGCAGATAGTCCTGCCGATTGAGGAAGGGGGAATCGGCCCGATGGTCACAGAATAAGCGGTGTCGTCAAACCACCACGGCAGTCCGGTGTTGAATATGTTCGCCCCACCGAGCCTATCGTATCCGCACCCGAACCTGTGACGCTGAATGGCATTATGTTAAAGGTCAAATCGAAGCGTTCCTTCCAATTCAGCGTGCCAAGTGTATCGCCGACGGTACTCCCCCACGTCGCGCCATCCGGGGAATAGACGCGAAAGCCGTTCATTATGCCGTTGATATCGAAATAGACACTGTTTTCGATACGAAGATAGAACGTGACCGATTGGCCCGTTGGAAGAGTACTGTCGGTGAGGGCACCTTCTGTCCTCTCCAGCGTAAACGCGCCGCTCCCTTTTGGACCTAAAGCACCCCGTGATTTCAGGCTGTCGGGAGTAGTGTCCGGTGGGCTTGAGTCAACGGGGGGGGGGGGGATTCTCGGGCCCCCCGGGGGGGAA
>JAOUBJ010000019.1 GCA_029860345.1 Candidatus Zixiibacteriota bacterium
CCCGCAAACTCATCCTGACAATGTCCTCTCTGGCCATATACATCCCTGTCTTTTTGGGACATATTATAGCTGATCAATAGGACATTTCTACTTTGCTCAAATAGGACATTATCACTTTGCGGGAACAGACTTGAGAGATCAGGGTAGTGCAAAACGGTGTTGCCGAAAAGTGACAACACCGCCTTGGTGTCAGTATATTGAACAGAGTCGACTGTTGTTATTCTGTCCCGAACAGCCGGGACCGGGCTACCTTTTCGTATAGATCGCCTTCCCTGCAACTGCCCACGTTTCGCCACCGTCCATGGACATCTCAGAAGTCCAGTCGAACTTGGCTTTGGATTCATCGGTGCTTGTTATGCGCGAGAGATACTCCATTCCTTGCCAGACATCAGTACCGGTGAAGACCGCTTTGCCGTCGGCGTGACTGCCTTTGTACAAAGTCAGCCGTCCACCCATGTTGTCAACCCAGGACATCTGCCACGATTTTGTCTCCCGATCATAGCACTCGGTGCCGAGTCCCGTGAACGAGTCATCCAAAAACTCAGTCTCGAACAACATTTCCAAAGCAGCGCCATCGAGAACATATCGATAGGTGCAGGTCCCTGTGGACTTGACCCAGTTTTCGACAGTGTCACCCATGTTCCATTCCATTTCAACATCCCAGACTCCGACCAGGTACTCCAGTTGTTTCATTTCCTCCGGCGGTCCGGTCGGCCAATCCTGAGCCGATACTGACTGGTAACTAAGGCCTACCAAAGCCAGCATAACAAGAATCAACGTGAGTCGCTTCATAATCCGTTCCTTTGGTTTGTTTGAACCTGCGCTTTAGAGTAATCTTTACACCTAATACGCATCTATCGGTCTGAGCGCAATCACATTTTGAGTGGTGCCAGGCTCAAAATATGGCTTGGCCCGAAGTCAACTCAAGTCTATATTTTGGCGGTTCAAGGATATAACTGTAGTTGGTACATTCGATAATGAAGATAATGGAATATCGCAAGTTTACTCTGTCGCTGCTCACGATGGCAACGGCGCTAACCGTGGTTTCCTGTTCTGATAACCAGGCGGTGCGATTGCGTTATGAGGCCGAACGGTTGTACTATCAGGCCGATCGCCAGATGAAGATTGCGGCAGACGCTCCCGAACACTCTCGGATGCTCACCATGAAATCGGCCGCCGATGCTTACGGACTGTCGCTCCAATTCGCCCTGGCTTCGCTTGATTCGATCTCGGCCACCGTTCATCCGGTAGAAGAGCGCGAGGTTCGCTACCTGGCTTTCCAGGCGGCCAACCGTTTGGCCTCGCTGTATTTCCAGGCTCGCAGTTTTGATACCTGTGTGTCTATTCTCAGTCGCCTGCTTGAGAAAGCATCTTACGATGGAGCCGCTCAGGTAACCACCAATCTCAGTTTGGGGCGGGCCTTGCAGGCATCGGGTCGCTGGGACAGCGCCCTGGCCGTCTATCATACCGCGCTGGATAGCTATTTCCCACCGGTGGATGATTCTGGAAAGGTGGTTGATGTGCTGTTTCGTCTCCCCTTGCACATTTTCCAAATCGCTCAAGCCATAGGTGATTCCGCAGCGGCCAGGGAGCAGTATGAGATTGCTCGTGAGTACTATAAATCGCTAATTACCGAGACCCCAAGCGATCCAAGTACGGTAGCATCACACGCGGCTCTGGCCAAACTGTACCATGAGGTTGGTAAGTGGGGAATGGTGATCTCGGAGCTCAGACACCTGGCCGACAGCAACGCCGACAATTATATCGACATCCAGATCAATGTGGCCGATATCTACACCCGCCAGCCGCAAGGTAGTGACTCCGCCAAGGCGATCTACCGATCAATACTGGACAAACTCGAACCGGCCGACAGTCTGTATGTTCCGCGTCTGCGATTCAAGATTGCTCTTATGGAAATGGACGACGGCGAATATCGGCAAGCCAGGGAACGTTTGGTCGAACTCAAGCGAGAGCATCCCATCTACTACAACTCCACCCCCCAGGTGCAATTCACCATAGCGCGGTGCTTCGAACTTCTGGGCCGCTGGAACCGCGCCGAAACCGAATACAAGTACTTGATCGAGAAATTTCGCGGTTCCCAGCAGGCGATGGCCACCTACCTGCACCTGGGCGATCACTACCGCGACCTGGACCGCAATGATGAAGCCCAGAAGTGGTATCGGGACGCCGAGAAATACTATGATCAGATTGCAATGCGCGGCTCCGGGACGTTGGTCGAAGCCAGGGCCTTGAGCTTCAAAGCCGACCTGTACAGGCGTTGGGATGACCTCAAAGGATCGGCCGACCTACTCATCTCACTGTTCGAGAAGTATCCGGAGTCCGATCCCGGCCGCAACAGCCTTTTGCAGGCAGCCGCGATCTACCGTAACCAGTTGAACCAACCCGACATGGCCGATTCACTCGTGGATCGCCTGCGTTCTATGCTATTGCAGCCTGAAGAAGGCTGGGGAACTTAAGGTCGTCTATCTTGTGTAAGTGTAACGAATGTTTAAATATAACCTGAGAGTGCGGAGGAAGGATGAAACCTAAAGCTAACGTAATCTTGATCATCTGTCTGGTGTGGTTGTTGCCCGTGGTCGCCCTGGGCCAGAAGGACGCCTTCGGTAAACCGGATTCACTGTTTGCCGACCTGTCCAAAGTCGATGACAACAACTGGAAAATCGATATCTCGTTCGTCAACGACGAATGGGTGGAAGCATTGTCGATCCCGCTGAAGCTGAAAGGCGGCGACATCCGTCTGAAAGGCGACTCGGCAATCTTCACCGGTGGCCGGATTGAAAAATTCGACTACAAAGGATTTCGGGCCGACACGGCTATCCAATGTGTGACCCTGGGGCTGGTGGCCAATCTGGGACCCAACCAGAAATCACTGCCGCCCGGAAGTGGTCGCATAGTTACGGTTTTTGTCTCATCACCGGACAAAGGGCCGATCAAAGACATGAACATCGATACCACTTTTACTCGACCGAACAACAAGCTTTTGGTTATCGCCAAGCGGATTCAGCCGGGCGAACCGCCGGACACGATTGGTTATGATCGGGAGGATGAAAAGCAGATCATCCCGGTTTGGGTGGTCACGAAACCTGAGTAGGCCAGGTCGTTCACGGCCTTGAGGCCGGATCGTCAGGACCACAATCCGCCACTGCGGACTGACCTGCTGCTCCTTGATGGCGTGGCGCACGAGGACGTACACCACGCACAAAATGACACTGGTTCGAACAAATGTAAGGTGGGTCCGTCTTCGGACCCGGCCGGTCAAGCCGGCTCTCCGGCGTTAGGCGCCATTCACATGTTACCCCTCGACTGCGCTCGCGGTGACATGGTGAAGACTGGATTCTGGCCTTCGCCAGAATGACAGGACGGCGAGTGGCGGGTACGAAAACGGCCCCACGCGATCTGAGGATCACGCGGGCACCACAAGCAGGTGTCGGGCGGGGTCGCCGCGGGCACCACAAACGCTCCAGGAGAAGATGGATGCCGGATCAAGTCCGGCATGACAGGGGAAGATGATTGCCGCCCACAGCACCCACGCGATCTGAAGATGACGCGGGCACAAGTCGCAAAATCCGCCGCTCCAACTTTCGGTTTGGAAAAAGGGTCATAATAGTTATATTATACGCAAAATACCTATCTTTCGGAGATCATGCCATGACCGTTATTCGTACACTACGAATTACCCTCACCGCCGCCCTGCTACTGTTCGTGACCGCCGCAACCGCCCTGAGCCAAGCCTCACCAAAGCTCAATGACGGCGAAATCCCAAACCCAAGAGAAGTCCATAAGTTTCTCAGCGAAGGAAAATCTCGAGGAGTTGCCGACCGCGTCTTTACCGAGAAGCTCCTTCAGGACAAAAGCCGTACCAGCACCCAGACCAACTACGATGTCAAAACCTACGACATTGCCATTCGCGTAAACGACACCATTGAGACAATCTTTGGTCGGGTCGGGTTCAGAGCCTTAGCTACCGAAGACGGCGTCAGCCAGGTGGAAGTCGACCTTCTGGACAACATGCCGATCGACTCGATCATATCACCGGCCGGCGCGCTCTCGTATAGTCGTCTCGACAATACGGTCACCATTACGCTGGACCAGACGTACAATACCGATCAGAGTTTTGAGTTCGACATATATTACTGGGGCGAACCGGAACAAAGTAGTTCCAGCGTTTTCAACGGTTTTGCCTGGCATGTGAAATCAAGCGGCGAGTACAGCATCAGCACCGTGTCGCAACCTTACGGCGCACGAAGTTGGTGGCCGTGCAAAGATCGGATGGACGACAAGGCTGACAGTTTCTTTATTGCCATTACGGCCGACTCCCGCTTCTACGTCGCCTCCACCGGTACTCTGGACTCGACGGTTTTCGGCCTGGGTCATGTTAAGACCTACTACTTCACCATGCCTTACCCGATGGCATCCTATCTGTTTGCCATCGGCGTGTCCGACTATGCGGTGTGGTACGATGAATGGATTTACAACAACGATCAGGATACCATGCCGGTGGTTCACGCCGTCGACCCGGCCTGGTTTGAATACTCGCAGGACAACTACGATGTAACGCCATACGCCCTGACCATTCTCTCCGACAATTACGGCCTGTATCCGTTTACCGATGTCAAATATGGTCATGCCTCGATGCAATGGTACTCGGCAATGGAGCATCAATCGATGAGCTGGATGTTGGGCAGCCACACCTGGGGATATTCAGAGCCGGTAGTGGTGCATGAATTGGGCCACCAGTGGTGGGGAGACTATATTACCTGCGAGTCATGGTCCGACATTTGGCTCAACGAAGGCTGGGCCTCTTACTCTGAGGCGCTTTACTATCAAGTGCGGATGGGCTGGAACTACTATCACGACTACATGGACAACATGGACTACGCCGAGGGCACGAGTCTCTATCGGGCCGACACCACTTGGCCTAACTACGTTTTTAGCCTGATCGTCTATGACAAGGGAGCCTGGGTCTGCCACATGCTCCGTGGCGTGCTGGGTGATTCGCTGTTCTTCCAGGCTATCAATGACTACTACAATTCTCAGTATGCCTTCGGGGCGCTGACCACGCTGGAGTTCAGAGATGTTTGGGAACAGTCTTCCGGCATGGAACTCGACTGGTTTTTCGACCAATGGATATTCGGCGAGTACCGGCCTTATTATTACTTCCAGTATTGGGTGGAGGCATCGGCGGGTGGCGGCTACGATGTTTTCCTGGCTGTCGATCAGGTGCATACCACTGACCCGCAGGTGTTCAAGATGCCGGTTGACTTCACATTCGAGACCAACGCCGGCGATCCGGACACACTCACGCTGTGGGTCAATGATCGCTCTAATACTATTGTGTTGAACTTTCCAGACTCCGTTACCGAAATCAACCTTGATCCACGCGGTTGGATTCTCAAGTACGAACGCGATGTTCCATGGTATATGCAGTTTGTCGTCATGTCGGAACTGCCGGCAGCGCAGTTGGCTTTGCCATACGAGACCCTGCTGGACACGCGTGGTGGGACCGGGAGTAATACATTTTCGATATCCGGCGGCGCTCTGCCTACCGGTCTGAGTCTTGACAGTGTGACCGGGCTAATCACCGGCACACCGACCGATACCGGCCTGTTTACTTTCACCGCTTTTGTCGACGACAACGGCAGCAGCTTTGAGGATGAAGAGATTTTCACCATCTATGTCGAACCGACTCCCAACCTTCCCGGCGACATGGACCTCAGTGGAGAATTGGACATTGCCGACCTGATCTACTTCGTCGATTACAATTTTTCCGGCGGGCCACCACCACCCTTGATGAATCTTGCCGATGTCGATGGTTCCTGTGCAATCGATATTGCAGATATGGTATACTTGGTTGACTACATGTTCGCGGGTGGGCCTGCACCTTTAATGGGATGTGTAGAGTAATATTAGTGGCCGGACGGCGAGATTGACGCCGTTGTCAGACCTACCGGCAATGACCGATGGTGCCCTCACCGGCATCTGTCGGTGCTCATACAGCAGTCATTCCTCGGCCCGATTGGGGGGAGAGGATAGACGACTTATTCTGTAAGATTCATGCATTACCGGCACCATAGGGGCGGAACATAACGCAGGCGCGGGTCCGGCAGATCTACGTGTGCAGGGTTTTCCGGCGTTGTTGATTGTCGCAAGCGCTGCGACCGTGTGATACGACCCCGGACGTCAGACGCAGACTCTGCGATACAAACCTGTTGGATCAAATGTGACCACCGCCTATACTATAGTAGACAGACCACGATGACACTTCGCGAGGTTTCCATTGCTTAAATCAACAGCTATTTTACTCGTCTGCATTTTTCTCCCTGCATTAGCGGCGGCGCCTTTGGCCGACAGCAACTCTGCTTCAGCCGACCACCCGACGCCCAGCGCCATCGAAGCACATCGCTGGCTGAGTGAGGGAAAAGCGCGGCGGTTGGCCGACCGCTCTTTTGTGGACAAAATGTTTTCGCAGAACAACGGCGAACGCATTCAGGAAAACTACGATGTCAGGATTTACGACATAGCCATCCGTGTCGACGACACCACCGAAGTGCTCTACGGTCACGTGCGGTTTGTTGCCGAAGCCACCCTCGACGGTACAAGTGAGATCATTTTCGATCTGCAAGAGCTCATGTTCCTGGACTCTGTGGTGAATGCTTCGGGGCCGCTTGCATACTCGCGCACGGGCGACTACGTGACGGTGACACTTGAGCGGCCGTACAGTACCGGCGAGCTGTTTGAGTTTACAGTCTATTACCACGGGCATCCGCTTGATCCGACCATGTGGATCGGTGGTTTCGCCTTTCATCAACGGCAGGTCGGAGGTCCCGGCTCGACCGACTACCGCCCGGTGATATCCAGTCTGTCGCAACCGTATGGAGCCCGCACCTGGTGGCCCTGCAAAGATCGGGTGGACGACAAAGCTGACTCGTTTATTGTAGCTATTACCGTTGACAATCGTTTTTGGGTGGGTTCCAACGGCAGGTTGGACTCAATCGCCCTTGGCCCCCATATCAAGACTTTTCATTATGTCGAACCGCACCCGATGGTCACAGAGTTGTTCATGATTGCAGTGTCGGACTACTACGTCTATTACGATGAGTGGATATACAACAACTACCAGGATACAATGCCGATTGTCAATGCGGTTTACCCGGAAGTATTGGAGCAGGCACAACTGTCGTTCGGTATCGTGCCGGAGGTGTTAACTATCTGGTCCGACAAGTTTGGGTTATATCCGTTCGCCGATGTCAAGTATGGGCATGTCAACTTTGGTTGGGGTGGTGGTGCTTTGGAGCATCAGTCCATGACGTCGATCACCGATAGCTGGTATGGTTGGTCGGAGTATGTTGTTATTCACGAACTGGCCCACCAGTGGTACGGCGACTTTGTGTCGACCAAGTCCTGGGCCGATATCTGGATAAGCGAAGGCTGGGCCACTTATGCCGAGGCGATTTACTATGAAGTAAAAAACGGCCACCAGTACTACCACGACTACATGGATTCCATGTACTGGTTCAACGACGGTTCCGTCTATCGGTACGACACGACCAGCGCCTACGATATCTTTGACGTGATCATCTATTACAAAGGGGCCTGGGTGGTTCACATGCTGCGCAATGTGCTGGGCGACTCGGTGTTCTTTGACGCTTTGCAATACTACTACAACTCAGAATTCGCTTATGGCAGTCTGGACACCTGGGATCTCTGTCAGGTCTTTGAAGATGCCACCGGTCGAGAGCTTGACTGGTTCTTTCAACAGTGGATATTCGGCGGATACCGACCCCATTACCTGTACTGCTATTGGACAGAACCTTCAGACTCGGGCGGCTATGATCTGTTCCTGTCGGTCGATCAGTCACACACAACCGATCCCGAAGTATTCATCATGCCGATTGACTTCACTTTCAAGGACGTCAACGGGGATGAGGATACTGTCTCGGTTTGGATTGATGAACGTAAAGACGTTCAAAGACTGAACTTCCCCGATTCGATTGTTAAGGTGAGATTGGACCCCGAGCACTGGATACTGAAGACCTTCACTCAGTACACCTGGCGATTGAACTTTGTCACCGAACGAGAACTGCCACAGGCTCAGCAGGATCTGCCTCATACCCAGCTGCTGGACACCCGTGGCGGTACCATGAACAACGTCTATTCGATTATTGACGGCAGCTTACCTCCGGGACTGACCCTGGACACATCCAACGGTATCATCTCCGGCGTGCCGACTGACACCGGACTATTTACGTTTACCGCTTATGTTGACGATCTGGGTTCCAACTTTTGGGATGAAGCTGTCTTCGATCTTCGGGTGGAGCCCACGCAGCTGGTGCCGGGTGACATTGATATCAGTGGTTCTGTGGACATCGCTGACCTAATCTTCTTTGTGGACTATTCTTTCAGCGGCGGGCCGGCTCCACTTATCATCAACCTGGCTGATGTCGACGGGTCCTGCGCCATTGATATTGGTGACATGGTGTATCTCGTCGATTACATGTTCGCCGGCGGCGGCGTACTCATAATGGGGTGCGTTGAGTAGGCGACTTAGCCGGAGTCGTTACCACGTAACAAAACGGGGCAAAACAACAGAAAACAAGCCCAAACACCTGTCACTGCGTATACTGCAAGTCCTTGTTGTCAATGCACATAAGTGCTCTCTATCGCTTGGACAATAATCAGGGCGCATAGATAATAGGCATCAAGAGGCGATATATCCTCATTTTGCCGGTTTCGTACTGCCAGGCACTGGCACCATAGCCACCGACGCTATTGTATACGGGAGCGACTTATCGGGAGGTGAAGGAGTCAGACAATGAAGGCCTTGAATCGCATGAAATTGCTCTCTGAGCTTGGGAAGGACTCACGAAGTTATAAGGGTGATAGGGTATCAACATCGCGAAGGCTAATGCGTACAACAGACCTCCGGAAGAGTATTCTTGTCATTGATGATCAACCTGAGATGGTTGAATCACTCTCTGAATATCTGTCATACGGTGGCTACAAACCTCATGGAGCGTTGTCTGTTAAAGAAGGGATCGAAAAGTTGCAACGTTACGGTGATATATGCCTGATAGTCTGTGACCTTATGATGCCGGAAGACGACGGGTATTCAATGCTTGAGTTCCTGAAGGGTAGTTTACGGTTTCGGCACATACCAATCATAGTAAGCACCAGCCTCAACGACATGGATGCAATAGACAAAGCCTCAAGACTTGGCGTTCGAGAGTATCTTATCAAACCTTACACTTCAGAAATGTTTCTTTCAAGAATCCGAGACACTTTACTCTTAGGGCTTGGTTCAATCCTTATTGTTACAGAAAGCTCCACTTCCTCAAAACTTCTCTCAACGGCACTCTCCCGGATTGGATACCGAGTATTATCGGCTGAGAATGGTAATGTGGCTCTGGAAATTCTGCACCAAAAACCTGTTAATGGTGTTTTGTCAGAGTTGGCGCTTGTGGATATGACCGGCCTGCACCTGATGCTTCAAGTTCAAGACATACAAACCGGGATTCCTTTTTTGTTCATTGAGGATCATCTACTTGAATTAGCAGAATGTGACGTAATCTCAGCCGGTGGACATGGGATACTTCGAAAACCTTTCAACAATGCGGATGTAGTCCGAAGAGTAGCTCATTTACTCTCTGATAGAAAAACGCTATTAGGTCCCCGAGGGTAGAGACAGTAGTCTTATCAAGTATCAATGAGCTTCTTTGAGGTTGCGATCTTCCGCTAAATCCCCATGCTAAGACCTGGGAGGCCCGACAACGGCTCCCTCAAGATGAAGATGCTGCCGTCTTGAATCCACGTTTGTCGTTGCGGCAGGTCCTGCGACTCCGTGCCGGTGGATTCGTGCCCATTGCCGCTCTTGCCTGACATATGACCATAACGGAGAACATTGACCCGCAAATCTATACTCGACGAGTATCTCCATGTTTTCCCTTGCGGAAACTCATCTTCGGACTATATTGAGGGTAGGCTGGCAGGCATTGGATTTGGCGAAAGGAATGTTACTGATGAGGATGATTCTGGTCGTGATGACGGCGGTTGTTCTTGCAGGTGGATGCAGGAAGGTCGAGTTCGTGGGCGAGGTATACCCGGCCACTGGTCATGTCGACTTGTACTGTTCGTGGCAGGATGTTCAGGAATTGCATCGTGTGATTGGGCATTTCGTCCCGGTCGATGAGGACATGTCAAACATCCCGAAAATGCGCAAGCAAATGCTCCAGGCTGCTCGGATGAAGGGTGCCGATGCCTTGGTTATCGTTGGCGCCGGTCCCTGTTCGGAGGGTGTTGACTCGGACAACAAGGCGGGTACTCAAGCTTTGCGGGCTCATCAGGTGACAGTAAGCCTGCTTCGCTATAGAACTGCACAAGACAACCCAACCGATTCTGCAGAGGTTACTTCTGCCGATTGATCCCGACCAGGCGTTACGGTTTGGTGTCGGCCGATAGCTATGTTATCCCACAGGTGCGACGGTCGGCTGTGGACCGGCGCCTGCTCTGGCGTGGCTGTAGTTGTTGAGGAACCGGCTGGTGGGAATGTTCCTGTATGAAGAGTCGATGGCGGCTGTGCGGGTATCTCAAGAACAATACTCACCGGACGTGATCTCGACCCGCTTGTCCAGTTCCGTTCGAACCGCTTCCGCGATAGACCTCTTGGTAAACGGCTTCCTGACAAAAGTCCCAGCCCCCAGTTTCTGAGCTTCGATAACTCGTTCAGAAGATGAGAACCCGGAAACGACAATTGCTCTTTGATTGGGATCGATCTCGATGGCTTGTCGATATGTTTCGGTCCCGTCCAGGCCAGGGGGCATGATCATATCAAGGACCAGGAGGTCCGGCGAACTCTTCTTGAGGAGTTCGATGGCTTTCTCGCCACTTTCGGCAATGGTAACCTGGTATCCAAGTTTGCGCAAAATCTGGGCGGAGACCCGGCGTTGAGTGTCGTCATCATCGACAACCAGTATTGACTCCGTTCCACACGGAATCTTTTCCGGATGCTGTTCGTCTCGTGATTCGCGAGTGACCGGAAAGTAGAGATAGAATGAAGTTCCCACACCCACCTGAGTATCCAGATCGAGGTATCCACCGTGATCTTTGATAACAGCATCGACCACGCTCAGGCCCAGCCCGGTGCCACGTTTCTTGTCGCTGGTTTTGGTCGTGAAGAATGGATCGAATATTTTCTGGACAATGTCATCGGTAATGCCGCAGCCGGTATCTGCTATGGTCAACTTGACAAACTCACCTTTGGGAACACGGCCGTAGGCAACCGAAACATCGTCGACATAGTAGTTCTCCGTTTTGACGGTAACCTGACCGATACACCGCATGGCATCAATGGCGTTGTGCAGTAGATTATTGATCACACGATGAAGCTGGGCGCCACCGCCACGTATGTTCATCAGGTTCGGGCCGAGAACTGTCTTGATGACCAGGGTGTCGGAATGTGGTTTAATGTCCTTTGTGGCCTGAAGGATGATCTCATTCAGATTTAGAGTCTCGGCGTTGTAATGACCTCTTCTTCCCAGGGTCAGCAGTTGCTGGTTAATCTCGGCGATCTGCTTGGCGGAGTTTTCGATGTCTCGCACATAAGCCAGAGCAGGGTGATCCCGGGGCAGGTCCTCGCGAATGAAGTCCGGGTACGCCATCAACGGAGCCAGCAGGTTGTTGAAATCGTGCGCGACCTGTCCGGCAATGGTCCCTGCCGTTTCAAGTCGTTCGGCCCGCGATTCCAATTCACGCAAGCGTCTGGTTTCGGTTATATCGCGGACAATGCCCTGGATAGTAGAGTGTTTGGGATCGACTATCTTGGAACTGATGCTCACGTTTCGAATCGTTCCGCCGGCAGTTATGAGCGATGATTCGAAAACCGTAGAACCCTCTTGCTCGGTGGTCCTGATGGCTTGGGTACACCTGGCCTTTTCACTATCCGGGTGCAAGCAGGGTACCGTCATCGACAGTAGTTGCTCGCGACTGTAACCAAGCATTTCACAGGCAGCGCTGTTGACATCAAGGATCACCCCCTCGGGTGAATGAACGAATATGGGATCGTTGGAATGCTCGAACAAGCGGCGGTGTTTTTCCTCGCTCTGGCGCAGTTTTTCAGCGGCCTGTTTACGATCGGTGATGTCCTCATGGGTGATAACGATACTCGTAACGGTGCCTGCGGAATCTCTCAGCGGGTAGATTTTGGTGCTCAACCAACGTACTCTGCCCAATCCTCCGGATTCTGTTGCGCCGGTCGGGTCGAACAGATATTCGGGCGCTGTCACCGTTTCTCCGGCATACGCCCGTCTGACATATTCCATCAGGCCGGTCTCTTCTACTTCCTTGCTATTTAGCACGTTGAACTTGTTTACCGTGGTGTCGGCCGGGAACCCCCACAGCTCTTCGTAGGCCGTGTTCACTTCAATCTGAAGGCCGTCGAGATCGTAGATTTCCATCACCAAGGGAGATTGCATCATTTGGGTTCTGAATCGTTCCTCGCTCACTTGCAGCGCTTCCTGGGCCCGCTTGCGCTCGGTTATGTCGAAAACGTAGTGGACGTAGTGATCATCGTCCAACGGCACCCAAACACCATGATACCAGACACCCTCACACTCCACTTCAATATCTTGCTTCTGACCTGTTGCCCAAACTTCAGGCGCCCGGCAGAAGGTGCAACTTTCCTGACGCTGTGCGCACGTGCCATAGCAGGTTGTGCCGGGAACGGCGCCAATTGAGTGCGCGGCGTTGTTACTGGCTACTATCTCCCTGGTTCCCTTCCTGAGAATCATGGCCACGCATGGAAGATTGTCCAACAGCAGGCGCACTCTGTCCTCGGCCCGCTTGCGTTCTGTATAATCGGTGATAACAGATGAGAAACCGGTAACACACCCTTTGGCATCACGTTTGTAGTTCCAGTCAACAAGTTGGTCGATAATCCGGCCGTCCCTGGTCTTGTTCTTTTGCATGTAGGTCGTAGGTTCAGGCTGATCCTTGACCAGCAAGGGCAGATAGGCCCGAAGACTATCGCGCGCTTCGTCGGTATCAAGTAAATCCATAATGGACTTGCCCTGCAATTCCTCTTCGGTATAGCCGAGCATTTTCTGATACGCGGGATTACTGAGCGTGATACGTCCGGAAACGTCGATCACCTGGAACCCATAAGGATTGGTTTCAAGGAGTGTCCGGTACTTCTCCTCACTCTCTTTAAGTGCCTCTTCGGCTTTGAAACGGTCGGTGACATCCTGCGAGAAGCCCCAGATGTAGGTCAGGTTACCATGATCGTCGAATTCCCGGTCAGCCTGGGTATGGATGTATCTCAGTTGACCGTCTTTTCTGAGAATTCGGTATAGGATATCCATGTCGGCTTCGCCTGCGTACACTTTGTTCGCAGCTTTTGTCAGGCGATCACGGTCTTGGGGATGAACAAATCCCCAGTAGGTTTCATTGTCCGGTTCGACTTCTCCGGGTTTGAGTCCCAGCATGCGATACACCTGATCAGACCAATTCAGATCCTCGGTAGACACCTCCACCACGAAACTGCCGACTGCGGCTATCTCCTCCGATTTGCGATACTGACTTACTTTGAATCTGAGAGTTCTCTCTGCCTTTTCTCGGTCATTAATGTCCAACGCACAGAGTTGAACGGCCGGCTTTCCCAGATAAGTTATCAGGCTGGTATGTGCCTCCACCCACACTGTGTCACCGCTCTTTGTGAGAATGCGAAAACGGTGAACCCCCGACATTTCTTTGCCGGCCAGGCGATCCCGGGTCCTCTGGATTACTTGCTCACGATCATCCGGGTGAACGAGTTTGGGTAATTCGGGTGGGGTAAGTTTCTGTAGTTCTTCCTGGGTATAACCCACCAGTTTGGTATAGGCGGGATTGACCAGCGCATGTTTTCCGTTTTGCACGATGGCCACGCCCTGAAGGGAATCGATAAACAAGTCTCGAAAGCTGTTCTCGCCGGCCAGCGATTGATCCACTTGATCACGTAAAGCTGCCAACTCTTCTATTAGCTGACGCTTCGTTTTCTGATCATCTCGCAGCATTTGCGGTCCTGTCTGATCCGGAGTTTGATGAGCGGCTGCGTAGCGTCGTCATTTCCTTTTTCCACCCGGCTGTACTGACCTGCCCTCGGCCCCTCTCGGTGCATTAGCACTATGATAATCAATGGTCTATCTATCTACATGGAATCGGCACATTGGGCAAATAGGTTAGCCTTGAAGTCCAGTTGGATAGCTATCTTCAGGTCCATGCTATTACTTCCTGTCGGTGCAGACAGCTCACTGTCAAGCGGACGTCACGGTCTGTTCATAACCAGCGAACCATGGCGGTTCACGCCCCCCTCTGGTACCGAGCATATAGGCCTGCGTCGGGTTTGTTGACTGTTTAGTGCCTGTGGTCGGCAATAATCTGATCCAACCTCCGGATAGTCTGCGTATACAGTTAAGAACAGACTGAATCTGTTTGTGTATGGATAGCCGGAAGACTCACTATTAGTTGCCAAGAGATGAAAAGATGCCGTGCCGTGATCTTACTGAAAGAATAAAACTAACGCTTGATAACGATAACCGCATAGAGTCCTATTCTCTCTCCAAAAAAACATGCGGTGGAGCCATCGGGCTTGAATCCTTATTGTTGGATCACCTTGGCGGGCGATCTATAGATGAAGTCACGGGGAGTCGCGGTTTGTCACTTCTGCAGACAATTGTAGCGGAGGATGAGATTGAAGTATACCTAAAGCAAAAGCATTTCCACACCATTCAGTCTGTTCTGAACACCTATGTCGGTAACTCGCCCGGTGGAATTGGTGATTTGTGTACTATTGCCGGGATAGAATACGGCAGCGGGCATACCGTCATTGAGGCCGAGATTAAGATCGAGCTTTTGACTGATCGAATTGAACCCTGTGACCATTGCGGACCAGACTGAGGGTCGCATTAAACCATCCGGCGGATGGTGAACAGGATGACCTTACCACACCTATCGCATTCGAACACGGCCCTACAAAACCGTCGAGACCGTTTTCAGGTTTCCCGGTTCCGCTTCTGCGGGTAAGTGAGGCTGTCGCACGCCTGCTTCCAGCTCCAGCAGGTACTTCTTGCGCCAGACTTTCCCGCCATAGCCGCGCAGGTTGCCGTTGGCTTCGATCACTCGATGGCAGGGGATCACAATCGAGAGGTAATTGGCGCCGTTGGCTCGGCCCACCGCCCGTGCGGCGCCCGGTTTGTCCAACTTGGCGGCCAGTTCACCATAGGAGCAGGTGCGGCCATAGTCGATTTTCTGCAGTTGCTTCCATACAACTTGTTCAAACGATGTGCCGGTGATGTCGATAGCCGTTCGGAACTGTTTCAGATCGCCGGTGAAGTAGCGAGATAGTTCATCGGTCAAACTCGTCAGATGATCGTTGTGGCCGGGGGCAACTTCTGTCTTGTAGCGCTTGCGAACCCGGTTGAGAATGACATCGACGCCGCCCCGGTCGTGCCATTCCAGAAAACAGATGCCCTGGTCGGTGGCGCCGCCGATCATGGGACCGATTGGGCTCTCAAAATCCTGATAGAGTATCATTGGTTTATCTCCTTGATCCCTCCCGGTGGACGGCCGAATTGTTTGGCGAAAGCGGCTCGGAACCCCGACGAGGATTCATAGCCGCAGGCAAAGGCGGCGCTAAGATAGTTTTCGCCGGCCGTTAGCATCTCACGGGCATGCAGCAGCCGCTGGTAGCGATTGAAAGCCAAAGCTGTCATTCCAAGATGCGCTTTGAAATGACGGCGAATCGTACTGATATTGACCCCGGCGATATCGGCCAAATCGGTTTCGGTAATCCGAACGGTACGGTTTTCTCTGAGATGCTTGATCAACCGCTTGACCCAATCGGGCAAGACATCGGGATACCTATCTGACCGGCAGCGTTTGCAACCTCGCAACCCGGCCGCGACGGCTTCTTCACGGCTGGGGAAGAAGCGAACGTTTTCCCGTTTGGGATTCTTGGCTTTGCACGAGGGGAGGCAGTAGATACCGGTGGAGAGAACACCGACATAGAACTTGCCGTCGAACGACTGGTTGCGTTCGATCATCGCTTTGAGCATTGTTTTATCTGTGTACGTCATGGCGACCACAAGATATACGTGGTTAGCCGATCCTGTCTACCGAATTTCGGGCAGGGAAGTAGGTTTTTTGGGGTGGGTGGGGTGTTTTGTTTCAATTAAGTCCAACCGTTGTCATAGGCTACTTTCCACATCTAGTATGAAGGGCTTTTCCCTAATCACCGTGGAAGCCAATTTCAATATCTGTGCGAATCTGGTGACACTCGAAAAAGAAATCCAGCCCTACTACGTCGTCTTCAATTTCAAGCACCCTCCCGTCAGGTCCTGGCTCAAGGTAGATGCCGACAATTCCAGATGTATCAGGAGAGTTCACAATCAAGAAAGTACCAGACCAAAGACCCCTTTCACACCAAAGCGGCACCGACTCGCTACTGATCTCCACGTTATCGCGAGCGAGGAGAGATCTCATGACCCTCTGAGCAGACTCCCTATCTGCTATCTCAGGGATTATATTGGATTCCGTCAATAGGTAGAGCAAGAAATCTTCCGTAGATCTCTCTCCCAAGAAATCCCGGTTCCAGACCTTTCCAATCCAGCTGGCCGCGACATTCGAGAACTTCTCTCTCCTAGCCTTTTCTGTAGGCTCATCTAGCGTTTTAAACAGTGGAATAGCCTTTCCTCCTTGGAAGGACGCAAGGCGTGCCTTTGCTACCGCTCGTTGCCACCAATCGCCGGCCTGATCCCCCCTCTCAGCCAGAAACAGCTGAATGCTCTCGATCGCACGGCTGGTATCACCGGTCATATCGTACACATCCGCAAGCGCCGACTGTACCGCCGCACGAGATGCACCAAGATCGAGCGCTTTCTCTAAGTGTTGAATCGCTGCTGCACCCTGGCCATATGCCGAGTGCACGTTTGCTAAGGCGAGCCGTAAATCTGCATGATCTCCCCCTTGGTCGATCGCTTGCATCAGGAACGCAGAGACCTCTCGGAGTGTGTTGCGATCAAGAAAGTCACCGTACCGTGCGTACAAACTCACTCTCATGAAAACTGGCCGATGAGAAGAGGGATCCTTTTCCATTGAGACACGCAGGTAGTCGTCCGCTCTATCAAAAAACTCCGGCATGTCAGCGAAAGCGTACGGGATCTGCAACATCGCTTCAAAAGTCAAAAGACCGGCAATATAATAGGATTCGGACGAGTTTCTTGATAGCTCTATTGCCGTCTTCAGTTCCTCCTCAACGACTGAGAAGCCCGTGTTCTCATTCAGGAAGAGTTCGGCGCGGCGCCAGTGGACAGCCGGCAGTTCGAGCCCCAATTCAACTGCACGATCATAGTCCTGGTCTGCTTGGTCTGCATCCGAATGTATGTAATGGCAAATCCCACGGAGATAGTGAGTCCGAGCTGTGAGCCGGGCGTCCTCGGAGCGATCGATAACTTCGGAGAAGTGATCCTTAGCTCCGGCAACGTCTCCAGAAATGTAGAGGTGAATACCTTTAATAAAGATGGCTACAGGAAGCAAGTGGGCCGACAATGCGTTTACTGGAATGTTAAGGGAAATGGGGCTACCGTCCAGGCGGACCCCTATATGCGTCAAGTCTTCATCCAGAATGAGGAGGCTCGGTTCAGTGAGTGCGAGCTTTAGATTCAATGTTTGTCCATCATGACTACCGGTTATCACAAAAAGTGCTCGCAGTTCCTTTCCCAGTGCTGTTGCGTCGGAAATTGCGAGGGCTCGCCGGGATTGCTCAATTCGCCACGGGCTCATCAGAGCCACGACGCCGCCTGTCGGACCGTATTCGAGTTCAGCCTGAAGAGTGCTCGCGACAGCCGTCGTAATGTCCGCAGTGTTTGCGGGACCCTCGATTCCGAAGACCACTACAAGAGACTCCCCAGGTGCAGTAGGAGCGATATCCTCGAAGTACGGCTGACTTGAGACAAGCCATGTGGTGATCGCTACGATAGCTACTGTTTGGATGCCAGTGGCTATCGCAGCGACGAGACGTATGGTCGGACTGAACCTAGCGACGTAGGTGATGTTTTCAGCTCCGAGGATGACAGGCTTTGCTCCGGGTATGCGCGCAACGATCATCCAAGTTGTGTACACGATACCCATGCAGCAAGCCAACGCTAGCGAAATGGCAGCCGCAGAGGTGTTCTCGAAATAGTAGGTCACCACCGCCATCAAGGTAGCAAGGATCCCGACTACCTTAGCCGTTCGGTCAAGAAATCTGTACATGGTGCCGGTCACCCGTTTCGTCGTGTGTTCGCTCATCGGCGGGACAATTCACGATTATCCTAATGTTCAGGTTCACATGTTTAAATAATATGATACGACACTTTTTCATAGCGATTTGACACGCCACGGGTGAATGTCAAGAGTATTAGAGTTGGGCTGCCATTGCTCCCAGCCATCTGTATCTCCAACAGGACTAAGTAGTACAACAGATTACAGGAGAAACCACTAGACAGATAAACTCCAGTTAGTCTTTGCTATCACTACGGGTTTCTATGGCGTACTTGCTGTTAAGCGAACCTGCAAAAGTGCTCTTGATCCTCAGGTCGTTTTTCTGTTCTACCCCCCTTCACAGCCACAGCTTGCGGTCAAGCGAACGGTAGTGGATGGCCTCGGCGATATGGCCCAGTTCGATATCCGAAGCGCCGGCCAAATCAGCTATTGTACGCGCCACTTTGAGAATCCGATCATACGCCCGCGCCGATAACCCCTGCTGCTGAATGGCCATGGCCAAGAGCGATTGGGACTTTTCATCTACTTTACAGTAGGTTCGAATGTCGCGCGATTCCATGTGAGCGTTGCAGAACATCTTCTTCTCGCTTTCGAACCGGGTTAGTTGCGCCTGCCGCGCCCGATTGACTCGTTCGCGGATAGCATCGGATTTCTCCCCGCTGGTCTCGGAAGAGAGTTCCTGGAATTTCACCGACGGAACCGTGATATGGATATCGATTCGATCCATCAGGGGACCGCTGATCCGCGACATATAACGCTGAATCTCGGTGGTGGAGCAGTTGCACTCATGGGCCGGATCACCGTAGTAGCCGCACGGGCAGGGGTTCATAGCCGCCACCAGCATGAACCCGGCCGGATAGGTCAGAGTAGTCGCCGCCCGTGAGATGGTCACCGCGTTGTCTTCCATCGGCTGACGGAGCATCTCAAGAATATCTTTCTTGAACTCGGGCAGTTCATCCAAGAACAGCACGCCATGATGGGCCAGCGAGACCTCGCCCGGTTTGGGAATGGCGCCGCCGCCGATCAGTCCGGCATAAGAGATCGAGTGATGCGGCGATCGGAACGGTCGTGTCGCAACCAGCGATGATTCAGCCGTCAGTTGCCCCGCCACCGAGTGGATTTTGGTTGTCTCAAGCGCTTCCTCAAGTGACATATCGGGCAGAATCGTCGGCATCCGCCGGGCCAGCATGGTTTTGCCGGAGCCGGGCGGTCCGATCATGACGATATTATGGCCACCGGCGGCCGCGACTTCCAGCGCCCGTTTGGCTGATTCCTGACCCTTGACATCGGCAAAGTCGATTGTGTATTTGTGGGCGGCATCGAAGGCTGAGTTGATATCGACGTGGAACTGTCGGATGCTCGATTCATCTTCCAGAAAGTGGATCGCCTCTTTTAGCGAGCGCACCGGAAACACCGGCAGGGTACCGGCCATGGCTGCTTCTTCGGCGTTTTGCCCGGGGACGATCAACCCTTTGAGGCCGTTGTTGCCGTTGAGTACCATCGCCATAGGCAAAACGCCCGGTACTGCCCGGAGGGCGCCGTCGAGCGACAGTTCGCCCAGGATCACGAACTCATCGCAGCGGTCGCGCAGCACTTGTCCGGTGGCGGCCAGGATACCGACTGCGATAGGCAGGTCGAAAGCCGAGCCTTCCTTCTTGATATCCGCCGGAGCGAGGTTGATGGTTACCCGTTTGGAGGGAAAGATAAAATCGGAGTTTTTGATAGCCGCGGTCACCCGTTCCTTGGATTCCCGTACCGCTCCTTCCGGCAGCCCGACGGTGACAAAAGCGGGAAGCTGCTGTTGAATGTCAGCCTCGACCTCGACCCTGTAGGCATCGACGCCCATGGTGGCGGATGAAATCACTCTGGCCAGCATACAGACTCTCTTTCCTTTTTGAGCTAACCTGTGTCTTGTAGGCAGACTGCACCGTATGGTACCAGACGCTGGGATTGGCAGGTCTTAGCTCTCTTGGTTCAACCTCCGGGGCCTGAGCGCTTTCAGCGGGAGAGGCGGCCAGCACGTGATCCGCCTCTCCCTGATCGAAGGTCCGCGATGTCATTTCCGACCCGCGGGCGCCCCGCAAGCCCCTCTTGTCTGCGCGGATTATAACCCCCACCACTGACAGGTACTGTCAGTCAAAAATACTGAACTTGTAGTTTTTTTGTGATACGGTGCTGGTCAGTAGGGTAGGTCTGTCTTCAGACCTGCCGACAAAGTCTGGTTCACGCCGCGGCGCGCAGGCGAAGACGGACCCGCCCTGCTTGTAATGAAGTGGCTACATATTCAAAGACAACTTCCCAAGCTTCAGCTTGTCAAGCTGGAAGTCCCACTGAAAGCCGATGTGTGGTCAGGCCACTACCTCTGGTTGTGTGACCATCACGCCAAAGAGTACGCTCTGTAGCCGACAGCCCGCCCACCAGAGAATAAACATCTTGCGAAAAGCTCCAACCTGGGTATAATCTTATAAGCATGCGAATGTCCATGCGATGCGATAATCCGCATCGTGAGGGCGCAATCGGAAGGAGGAGGCGATGACATGCGAAGGTAGATTCATTCAACGATGGTTCCCGAGATTGATAGTCTGTTTGATGGCCGGGCTGTTGTGGTTGTCTTGCGGCCAGTCCGGTGTGTCGGACGATGGTGATGGTTTTGTTCAATCGTTGCCGAAACTGCCGGCCGATCAGGCAATTCTGTTTGAGGTCGGCTATGTCAACGGGGCTTGGGGCTACAGGTGCGAGGGTTGGTATATCGATGGATCAGGGCGGCGTTACTCGTACCACTACGAACATGACGATGATCCCTGGCGACCAGAGAACCACGAAGCAATCACCGAACAGGAACTGTTGGAGAAATTTAGCCACGGCGCCGAGTTTCTGGGGGTTGTCGATCCGGCGGAGGTGGCAGCTTCCAAAGCTCTGATACCGGCCAGCGCAGTTGGGACTATGTCCGATGTTGCTCGCCGTTGTGCCGACTTCGGTACAGCCAGGTATCTTGCTTATGTGCGCGACGATTCGACACTTACCTATCGCACGGTTCTGTTATACCAGCACGGTGATATGGCCTACAGGAATCTCTCTGTGGAGGCGAGGACACTCTTTGACTGGTTGCGCGAGGTGTCTGATCAACGGGGCGAAATCCCCTGCCCAGCCCCGGAGTGAGGGGGGCAACCGGGACACCTGTTGCCAGCCCCGCTGGCACTGTGCATCATTGGTCTTCGAGTGCTTTTTCCAGTTCTCGGATTTCCTCTCTGGCCCGCTGGACTGACCGCTTGTCTTCATCGCGGCTTCGAAACATGTACTTCTTGTAGTCCAAAAGAGCGCCCTCCAAATCACCGACACGCTTCCGTGCATCAGCACGGAAATAGTACACCTTGGCATTATCAAGCCCGAGTTCTACAGCTTTGGTGAACTCTCTTACCGCACCGGCAGGATCTGTCTCGCCATCCTCACGGGCGACCAGGTGACTGAATCCGCGATGGAAATAGGCCCTGGCGTTGTCAGGGTCGATTTTAAGAACCTCGTCATAGTCAAGCATGGCCCGTTCGGGATCACCGAGCTTATCATAGGTATGCCCACGTCGTATGTAGGCCTTTATCAGGAGAGAGTCTATCGCAAGAGCTTCGGTATAGAGAGAAATCGCCTCTTCAAGGTCGCCGTTATCTTCAGATTTCATTGCGTACTTGAGATATGCGGATGCGCTTTTTCGGCCTCCGGTGCAATTAATCGTCAGAGTAGCCACAATGCTGACAGCTATCAGTGAACATGTTGCTTTTGACATGATACCAGTCACTGGCGAATGGTCAATGACCTATTAGATTCACACCCAAGAACACGACAATCGACGGTCCCCCTACCCCTCGACTTGTTTGCGAGCGGCGTTCTTGAGCTTGTCGTTGGCGAAGATGGCTATGTCGACCCGGCGGTTGGCCTGACGCCCGGCGTTGGTATCGTTGGTCGCAACCGGCTGATCGGGACCATACCCCATCATGCGAAACCGCGAGGCAATAACGTTCAGTCCGGTCATGTGATTGGCCACCGACTGGGCCCGCCTAAGCGATAGATCCATGTTGTGGTCGTGCGTTCCGGTTATGTCGGTGTGCCCCTCCACCAGGACATCGGTGTCCGGATACTTGTTCAGCACTTCAGCCAGCCGAGTGAGATTGGTTTTGGCTTCCGGGTGCAAGCCGGATGAGTTCACATCGAATAGAATTCCCGAATCAAAAGTGATCTTGATTCCCTCGCCGACCCGCTCGACAGTGGCGCCTTCCAAGTCCTTTTCAATCTCCGCCGCCTGCTTGTCCATGTAGTTACCGATGTAAGCCCCGGCTGCACCACCGATAGCCGCGCCCAGAATTGCCCCCACGGCGGTGTTACCGGCTTTGTCTCCGATGACACCACCAAGTACCGCCCCCGCACCGGCCCCGATGACGGCGCCCTTGTTCTTTCGTGACCATCCGCACCCCATGGAGCTTGCCAACACCAGGGCGCACAATCCGACAATAAACACTCGTTTCATTTGGACAACTCCTTCGTTTTAGTCATGACATCCAATCAGCCATCCGCCGATTGCATGATAAAACGGTAGCCCCCGGTGTCATCAGGGTCAAGTTTTAAGGTTGGATTCCGGGGATTCCTCGATTTTTGGAAATTCCGCTACTTTTTCTGCAATAGGGCGAAAATCTCATGCCCGACATTCAAGTGAACGGGCAGGCGAATGATACATCGATCCCGGAAACGACAGTACCAGGGCGCGAGCGATTTTAGTTTGGGATGAAGCCACCACTCGTTGAGAACTTCTCGTTTGACAACATCGAACGCTCTGAGTTTGCCTTCGTTTTGACGTACCATAGACGCAGCCGATTTCCGTGTCGATGGCGTGCATGCGTTCTTGTCCCGCAACCCCCAACCACGTCCCCTTCTGGTACCTTTTAGACCATAGTTGTAGAAATCGACCGTCGCGAATCCCAGTTTGTTCAAAAACCGTTCAAGGCCGCGGCCATCGAAATAGTTGACGTGATTGATAAGTATCTCCGATGGTTGCGCGCTCAGACGCCAGCGGGCAAAGCCGGCCCAGGCATCTTCATGTCCGTTCGGTGTGATAAAATGGAAATAGCCGCCATCGTCCAGGATTTCCAAAACGTTTTTCGTCACTTTCGATATATCGCCGACGTGTTCGATTATGTCTCTGGCCACCACAAGATCGAATCGTCCGCAGGCACTGGTATCGATTGTCTCCGGGGTCGCCTTGATCGTCTTGAAACCATGTTCCGCTTTGATCCGGTCCAGCACTTCGTCGAGAACATCAAGAACGGTGAATTCAGCTTGCTCAAATACGAACTGCATTCCCGCTGCGAAGTAACCGCTGCCGGGGCCGAGTTCCAACACCCGCGAGGGACGAATTCCCTTGGCTTTCAGGCGCGATGCAAAAGCCACCCCCCGCCGATAGTTCCTTACGCAATTCCTGAGTTGGCTGTGGCGCGATTCGGCCATGGTTTCCTGAATGTAGTATGCGTAACAACCAAGAGCCGTCTCTTCATCGGTCAACATTGGATCAAACTGGGTCAGGTTGCATTGGGGGCAGGTCATCAGGTCGCACTCTTTGATGTCCCAATAGTGAACTTCCGATATCTTGAGCCCTTCAAGGCACCCGCACATTCGGCAGGGTTCCGCCCGCCTATGTCGTTCCCCGGTCATCTTGCGTGGAATTGGGAACAACGACAGTAGACCGCCCCACAGCCTTCGGACCAGCGGGATGTTCTTACTCATCGGGTTGAATTCTTGTTTCTTGATAAAGGGTAGAGGCTGTCACGTGAGCAAGATTAGCAGTCTGGTTGCCGTTTGTCAAGGTTCGGGATTTGGCCATAAGCGCCGAAACCACCCCACCTAAAAAAACCACCGAATCCGCCGATTAGTACCTTATATGTTCTATGGGTCCAAAGCAGCAGGAGGGAATCCATGAACGATAAGCGAAGACAGAAACGACACGAAACAAGCGATCTTCTGAAAGTGCTTGATAGGGACTCCGGGCAGCCCGTAGCAAACCTGGCCAACCTGTCGACCGAAGGGGCTATGTTCGTCTCGCACGGGCCGGTGAAAGTCGGCCGGTTGTTTAAGTGCAAGCTTGATTTGCCGCAGCCAATTATGGATCAAACCAAGATCGAATTCGATGCGGAATGTCGCTGGTGCAAACAGGATGTCGTTCAGAACCGTCACGAATCCGGATACAGCCTAACCAATGTCTCGGACACAGACAAAGAGATAATCTCTTATCTAATCCTGCGATGTGTTATCGACGAATGGTCCCAATCGGATACTCAGCCGCGTACTCGAACCGAGGAGTCGGTCGATCGATGAGGGTTTTTCTATGATGGACCGGCGAAGACTGACGCGCTACGAGGTCGAGGAATACTATCCGGTAGTGGAGAGGGAGACCGACCGGGCAGTGGGGCGGCTGGCCAATCTTTCGATTGAGGGTGTCATGCTGATCACTGAAGAGCCGGTGAAAAAACGGACACTTCTCAAGCTGACCCTCAAACTTCCGACACCGGTTTTGGGTCACGCCACGGTCGAATTCGATGCCGAGTGTCGCTGGAGCCGCAAGGGGAGAGGTGTTGACTGGTTTGAGTCGGGCTACAGACTGAAAAATGTCCCGATAGAAGACCAGACGACTATCTTGTGCCTGGTGATGCAACTCCTGGCCGACAAGACCACCGACCAAGAACTGGCCTGACGCGGGACTGCACGAACCGACTAGCAATCTCCAATCACACTTGTAGGTCAGGAGGCCTGTCCTCCTGACGAGTTCTGTAGGGCGGGTCCGTCTTCGCCTGCGCGCCGTGGCGTGAACCCGCCGATTGTGTCAGGACAACAAGGGTCCTGACCTACAAAGATCACGGCTCATAACTCACATGGTGGACACTCTTGAGTGTCTTGCGGTGGGGGAATTTCGATGACGGTATACAAAAATCCGCGCCCTCTTTACGGCGCATCCGGACAGTATAATCCTGGCAAGCCTGACATCGACGGATCGACCCCAAAGCCTCCCGTTTGATCCGACGGCGTTTGTTGTGGTTCGGCGCAAATACCGGCTCGCCGATAATCTTGTATCCCTTGGTCGGGTCGTCGTTGTCGTGGTACTTCACGCCGCCGATAACGTTGTTGGTGCCCGGTTCGTACAACGTGGCGCCGGGACATTCGATAAAGACACTGTCTTCAGATTCCTGCTGATCGACGAATATACGTGAAACATCGATCTCGTCCGAATTACATTCAAAGCACAACCAGACGCCTTTCTGTTTCAAAAGAGGTCGGTTGCAGTTGATGCATCTTTTTTTATCGTCCATCTGTGCCGTTCCGTGGTTTTCAGATTGCTCTTTCTGTTTGTCTTGTGTTTCAGTTAGGTATAGAGCAAGCGACCTGCCGGAGTGGGGAGAGGTGGAGTAACGGGCTGTCGTTCAGCCGATTTGTGTGGCGGGGCGATATCCCGGCGGGCAAAAAAACAGCCCCAAAAAGGGGCCTGAAAACCAGACAATGTCGGACTTAACCCTTGAACAACATAATCAACGAGCAGCCAACAACCGTCACCGGCAGCAGGCTCACAAACGGCGACCCCAACACAAAGCTGCCCACAGCGGCCAGCGCGACAGACGGAATGACCACATACTTGAGAGCATCAAAACCAATCTTGACCAGGCGCCAGACTAATACCAGAGCCAGCACGGCGGCGACAATGTAGGCTGCCGTAAGTCCGTTGGGTCCGAAGTAGTCGAGAATCAGCGCCTTGATCGAACCCAGACCGCCGGTGACGCTGTCGGCTTCGGCGGCCGCCCGATCGCCCAGATCGGAAAGTTGGGCCAGTAGGTTTGCTTTAGACATCGGCGGTGTCTTCCATCGGCTCGATTGTTAACGACGACTCACCCACCCGGGTCAGGCCGACCATCCGTTGGGTCAGGAAGTTTTGTGAGGTGATCCATTCATGCGACAGTTTGAGAATGTCACCCTGGTCGACATCGGTTTCCCAGTCGAAAATAACGCGATCGATGTTGTGGTCGTCGACGACCAGATCTTCCATTGTCAGTATGAACTTGACTTTCATATTTCTCACCTGTCTGACGGTTTCCTCTTGCGTTCAGACGGGGTTGAGCAACCGAGATGCCGTTTATCCGGCTAGGTTGAGGTGGTTTGGTAACTGGTTTACTTACAGCAGCTTGGTGGGCGGATTGGCCGGCTATTGAACAGCCGGTCAGATATTTCCCAGTGGGGTCTATCAGACAACTATGGGGTCCATCGGACAACTATTGGATACATCCCACATCCGACAGGCTAAGATAAAAGCCGGGAGCTTTTTAGGGCTCCCGGCCAGTCGTATTACGGAACTGAGTTAGCTACAATCGAAGCGTCTCAAACGTCCCGGCTGTGCGCCGCCATTTTACCCCCTCGGACGATAGATGAGCGTGTGCAGGTTTGTGCTGATGTGTAGATGATGCCTGGGGGATCAGTCCTTGATCCCACAAACCTGATGGGCACTCAGCCGATGGTCCAAGACGACTCCGATCGAGCTGCAAAAATGTCTTACGTTTTTTGCATGTGCTTGGGTGTCCACGGCATCATCGAGTATCCGGGCTTTCAGATGACGCGGACGGAAAAGTGCATAGATGCTCCTCCTCAGATTTTGGTTCTTGCCAACTCGTTGGCGAAGAGTTGTTACGAAACTGGGGAAATCGTTATAGCCAATGCAAAGGCGGTCCGCAAGGCCGTGTGAGGGATCTGTTGGTGTCTAAGGTGAGGTGGAAGAGCCCTGCTAAGCTTTCTTCCTGAGGGCAATTAACTATGCGATAGCGTTTTTGTCAAGCAAAAAGTGGAGTTTGAAGAACTGTTAGGCGATGATGAGTCTTCTGGAGAAAGCTATCTTGCTAACGGTTTGGACCTTCGGGCGATCAGCATGGCCGGCGCAGAGTTTGCGAAATGGGGGACGCTCAAATAAAAACAGGGCCGAGACCCTGTTTTGCATCTAGTCGAACACCAGTCATGAATCCAATCATGACCGTGCGGTTTGGATCACTCTGCTATCTTCAAAAGCCTGAGCATCTGAAGGGTAGTGCCTTCCTGCAGCTTCATGATCAGCGAATCACCTTTGGTCTCACGAACAAAGACACCCTCCGGATTCAACTCGTCGTTACAAGCACCTTCACAGCCCTCCTCGGGCCCGGAGTTCTCCTCTTTGAGACGGATTCCTTCGGTAAGCGCATACTGGCCATCGACGGCGCAGAAGCACTCCTGCTCGGTGTAGGTTGTATCCAGGTTCATGTGATAGGATGTCTCGTCAAAGATGAAAATGACGTGAGACTTGATGGTTACCTGGTCCACACCGGCACCGAAGTTGGTGATATATGAGTAAACACCTTCGTAGGTCCCCTTCAGAGGTGCCTCTTCCGGCAGCACTATATCGGACTGACAACTCATGAGCGCTACAATCAGGAAAAGTGCAGCCATTAAAGCAAAGAAACGATTCATCAACCAAATCTCCTATTAAAGCACATACCTTTGAGCCAATATATGTAACCGACGCTTTCGGCACAACCGAAAAGTGCGGTCGGTTTCTTTTCGGACGAACCGGCCCTCCCTTTCGTGCAAGAGCTTTTGACCTGATTCTCAGGCTCATTTGCGGATGTAGTCAGGCCATTTCGGCAGGTCGAGACAAGCCCGTGATCGCCGCCGGTGGCGGAGTTAAAGCCACTTTTCGAGGGGCGCTGTTGCAGGCCTGCTGTGGTCTCTCCGCGCTCACACCGCCGCACTGCCATAAACCCCCCTAAGTAGGTGAATAACAATGCTATACGCTAACAACAAAGCACTATGAGGGGGCGCCGTGGTCTCAGCCTGGTTTGTCTCAAAAGTTGTCGGATTTGGTCAGGATTAGTGATTCGCTCTTGACAGTCGGTGAGTCAGGCCGTATAATATATTGAAGTTTGCTGGAGGGCAACTTTCGGGGATCTCCCCCTCTATCCCCACAAGTCCTTTCGGCAAACTTCTTTTTTGCGCCAATCTGAGTATGTGGGGTATACGGTCGATTTAACTGCCGCTGACTGTCTTGAAGCTATAGATTTTCCATTTACCGTTGACTTTGTGAAGCCCGAAACGGGTCATGTAACCCTTTGATTTTTCTTTGTCCACAAAAGTGACGTCGACGGTGGCTGTCTCTTCACCCGTGAGATTCACACCGCTGATTATTCGTTGAAGAGCGAACCAGGTTTTTTTGGTCTTGCCCTCGCCGGTTAGATCATCGAGTATCTGCTCAGGATTGGTGAAGACGCGGGGGCTATCGGTCTGCAGAGCGTAGTCTTCGTTCAAGCTCATCATCAGCTCCGGCAGATCGAGAACATACAGAAGGGCCGCCTGATCGTCCTTTTCCATGGCGCCGAAAAGAGCGATGACTGTTTTTTTTGGCGCCTCGCTGTCTTTATCCGAAGCGCATCCGCCGATGAGTGCCAGCACCATCAGAGCCGGCAGCAGCACACCGAGCCTGCGCATAATCATCGGGGGAATCCTCCGGTGACGGTAATGCGATGGCTGTCCCCCAGGTCGGCTCCGGGTGCAAACGCGTAGGCAAAGTGGAGACGTTTGTAATCAAACCCGCAGCCTACACTTAACCCCGCCCACTTATCGTCGGAGTTGCCGGCGCGATAGTTCGAGCCGAAACTGTTCCAGCCGAGACGCAGGTAAAGCGGTTTGAGTTCATGGTACTCGCCGCCGATGGCAAAATCAAAATCGTTGTCGACCGGGAGGATCAGGTCGGTGGCCAAAAGGAGAGGCAGTCCGACGGGACGGTAGGAAACACCGCCACGGAAGGTTAGCGGCAGCCGATATTTCTCTTCACCCAACGATGAAAGCTGCTTGCCGAGGTTTTGTACCATTACGCCGCCGGTAAAGCGTTCGCGATCATCTGAGTACCTGGCGCCCAGATCAACAGCTATTCCGGATGCCGAGAACTCCTGGACACGCTCATAGATATATTTGGCTGTCACCCCGAGACTGAGGTTATAACCTATCAGCCGACTGTAGGTGGCCGCCAATACCATATCGGCGCCGCCGAATGTGCCCAGTAGGCGGCCGCTGGTATCGGTTTCAACGAATTCACCGTATCCGAGATAATCCAGGTGACCGGCAATAGAACTCTGTTCATCCAGCGGGAAGATCATGCCGAAAAAGCCTGATTGCATGTCGAGAAAATAGTTGTGGTAGCCGCCTATCCACCGTTTTTCTTTGAAACCTGTAATCCCGGCCGGGTTGTAATACAAAGCCGCTTCGTCGTCGGCCAGCCCGGTAGCGGCCCCGCCCATCGCAATCGGTCGGGCGCCGATGTTAATCTTGAGGAAGGGAAAGGCACTGGTGCCCGCTTCCGAGTGGATCTCGCCGGACAGTATGGACAACGGCGAAAACAGCCAACCTATGATTGTGACAAGCAGGGTCAGTCGTGTGGTTTTGTTCAGCATCAACATTTCCTATTCTGGACGTCTTTACACCTTATACTGTTTATCGACTTTCTCGGTCGACGCTCTTATGCACGGGGTCCACTTCATTTCTCTACCAACTCTTGGTGGTACGGTTAATAATCTCGACAATCAGCCGCTGGACGGCACTGTTTTGTCCGTCCTGTTCGGTCTGGCTGTCGACATTATACACACCTTCCTGCACCATGTTTTCGCGCCAAATCTCAGAGTCGTTGTCGTTTGGGTTTTTCAATAAGAGATCGAAAGTCATGGTAACGCTGTAAGAGATCACGACGCCGTTTTCGTCGTACTCAAACGGTTTTCGCTGATAGCCGGTCAGCTCACCCACCAGAACGGCGTCGGCATTATCGGCTGAGACGACTTTCATGGTACCATCGGCCAGGAAGGCATCGATGACCAGGTCGGTCATGCGATCGGCCAGGTCATACTCGGTAGTCTTGTTGTCGAACCGCTCGACGGCAATTGCCTGAATACTCGACTTGCCGGCCGGGTTGAAAGTATAACAACCCACCAAAAGCAGCAAGATCGTCGGATACACTGTTAATCGCAGAGCCGGCATCATCCTTTCAACCCCTGAGTCTTCCGGACGTTCCCTTCTCCTGACGGACTGCCGACTACTTTGCCCCGCTTGATAACCAGTTGGGCCAGGTTGACACCGTAGTGATAGGGAAGCTCACGATAGTCGTCGATCTCCCACAGCACCATGTCGGCCAGACATCCGACATCCAGTCGGCCGATTCGGTCCTGACGTTTGATAGCACAGGCGGCGTTGACCGTGACAGCCGAGATTGCCTCGGCGGCGGTCATTTTCATTTGCAGCGCGGCCAGCGAAATAATCAACGGCATCGATTCGGTGTGGCTGGAGCCGGGGTTACAATCGGTGGATAAGGCAACGACAACGCCGGATTCGATCATCGTGCGGGCCGGGGCATATTTGCTGCCGGCCAAAGAGAATGTGGTACCGGGCAGAAGTACCGCCACGGTACCGGTGTCGGCCATGGCGCTGATGCCTGAGTCTGAGATATAGACCAAATGATCGGCCGACACGGCATTCATAGATGCCGCCAATTCCGCGCCGCCGGTGGACTTCAATTCATCGGCGTGGAATTTCAAACCAAGACCTGCATCTTGCGCCGCCTGCTGGATGTGTCGGGATTCGTCGACGTTAAACACACCCTCTTCGCAGAAGATGTCCGAAAACTCAGCCAGCCCTTCGGAAACGACTTTGGGGAGCATTTCATTGATGACCAGTTCGATATAAGCCTGGCGATTGTCGCGATACTCATCGGGGACTTCGTGGGCGCCCAGAAAAGTAGGTACCATATCTATGGGATGCGACAGGTTCAGGTCGCGGATGATCTCCAGCTGTTTGATCTCCGACTCTGTCGATAGTCCGTAGCCCGATTTTGCTTCGATGGTGGTGATTCCGTGAGCCAGGAGACGATCCAGCCGCCGTGCGGTTCGCTGCTTGAGAAGTTCGGTTGGACTACTGCGCAGGTCACGCACTGAGGCGCGGATGCCACCGCCGGCCTGCGCGATTTCCATATAGCTCTTGCCGAGGATACGCATCTCGAACTCTTTCTCGCGCGTCATCGAAAAGACCGGGTGCGTGTGAGGGTCTATGAGCCCGGGCGTCATCACCATACCGCAGGCATCGATGACACGGCAGCCTTCGGCCAGTTGGGCGCGACCCTCGATTTCATCGGAGAGACCAACGGCCAGAATCTCATCACCGGTTACTGCGATGCCACCGTCTTCGATCAGCCCCAGCTCTTTCATTTGAGGACCCAATCGCGGGACGGCACCGGCCATAGTGATTAGTTGGCCGACATTCTTTATGAGTAGCGTTGCTTTTTTTTCCAGCGGCATGTCACGAATATATGGTGTGAGCGGTTTTGATCAAAACGATTCTTGTCCGGCGACAAAGGGCTTGTTGATAAACCCGGTATACGTTGTGTCGGGTCCTGAACCCCGCGATAGCGGGGGTTGTGACCCGACACCTAACCCCATGTTGGACAGCGGCGGCGGGTCACACGGATTCGCTCGCGTCCGCCGCGGCGTACAGGACCCACCGCAACACATGAGGAGGCTTTGTCAACACTCCCCAAAGCCTGGGGTGGGTTACCTGGGATAGTCTTTGTTTAAGCTGTCAGCCCAGTGATCAAAAAACGGGTCGTCGGTCATCCGGGCCAGATCGCGCAACTGGTCTATATGGACTCGGTGATAATTGACATCGAAGCGTCGAAAATGCAGGTTGTAGAAACTTATCCCGCCCGTTCGCCGAAACAGAGGCAAGTAGTTCTTGATGGTACTCAGGCAATCTTCCAAAACCATTTCCGCTCGCGGGTCAGCGGTGAGCAGGAAATAATCATACAACCCGTAGATTGCAAAGATGAAACCATTCAGGGTCATACTGGGTGGTTGGGTGGGATACTCTTCGATCCAGTAGCAGCCACAACTGTCGCGAAAAACCGTCCAGGGACTGCTGTCTGAGCGAAGTCTGAGGAAAGAGCTGAAAACCCGATGTGAGAATTCAAGAAGAGTCGAGTCTTTGGTTATCTTAAACATGCGCACGAGAACACCAAGCGCCTCCCCCTGAGCCATCCCCGAAAACCAGGGCGCTCTCAAAAGAGCATCATCGCGCCGATGGACTTTGTAGTCTATGTGATAGGGGAAGTACATTGCGGTGTCGAAGATCATGGCTTCTTTAATCAGGCGGGTTGTATATTTGTTGGCAAGTTGCAGAAGTGTGGTATCGCCGGTGCGATGGTAGACGTCGATCAAGGCATATAGTTTGTGAGTCATGCCAACCGGATGGTAGTAGGCCTGGCCATCCCGTTGGCTGAGCATGACATTGTCGGCATCGCGTACAAAGTCGGTGTCGCGTGCGGCCGCCTCGGAATAGCCGGTGTTGGGAAGATCGTCGTAGCCAAGATCGACAATGTTGAAATCGTATGAAATGCAGGAATCAAGCCGGGGGATATCACCGTAGTCGTGGCCTTCCAAGTCAACCCCGGAACCGCAGCCGAGTGAAAACAAGAGAGCTGTAAGCGCTACAAACCACAAGCAACGATGGATGGCCATCGAGGCCACAGGGATATTGTAACCATGTCCGCCGGTCATGGCTGCCGCTTCTACTTTTTTAGCATGGGGATCTTGACTTTGTGCTTACGAGCGAAGTCGGCTGCTTCTTTGTAGCCGGCGTCGGCATGGCGCATAATACCAGTACCGGGGTCGTTGGTCAAAACGCGGTTGAGACGCTCGGCCATCTCCTGGCTTCCGTCGGCCACCACAACCATACCGGCATGTATCGCGTTGCCGATACCAACCCCGCCGCCATGATGGATCGACACCCAACTGGCGCCGGAAATAGCACTGAGCAATCCGTTCAACAGGGGCCAGTCGGCGATAGCATCGGACCCGTCGAGCATGCCTTCGGTCTCACGATAGGGGGAGGCGACCGAGCCGCAGTCGAGATGGTCGCGTCCGATCACGATAGGCGCGGAAATCTTGCCCTTCTTGATATAGCTGTTCATAATGTCGGCAAAGCGATCCCGCTCACCGTAACCCAGCCAACAAATACGGGCGGGTAACCCCTGGAATGGAATCCGTTCACGAGCCAATTTGATCCAGTTAACCAGCGACTTGTTTTTGGCAAATTCTTTCAGCACGATCTCGTCGGTGACGGCGATATCTTTGGGGTCGCCGGACAGAGCCGCCCAGCGGAAGGGCCCGCGACCTTCGCAGAACAACGGTCGAACATAAGCCGGTACAAATCCGGGATATGCGAATGAGTTCACCAGCCCGCCGGTCTGGGCCTGGCCGCGCAGGTTGTTGCCGTAGTCGAACACGACAGAGCCGGCTTTCTGAAACTTGAGCATGGCGTCACAATGCTTGACCATCGACTCGAATGACCGCTTGATATACCCCTTGGGGTCTTTTTTGCGCATGCGATTGGCCTCGACCATGGTCAGCGCCTCGGGGATGTAGCCGTTTAGTTCATCATGGGCCGAGGTCTGGTCGGTGACGATATCCGGCACGATTCCGCGGCGGAAAATCTCCGGAAGAATCTCGGCGCAGTTACCGACCAAACCGATGGAGATAGGTTTTTTGGACTTGTTATGTTCCTTGATCAGTTTGATCGCTTTGTCCAGCGCCTTCACCTTGACATCGCAGAAGCCCTGTTTGATGCGACGGTTGATGCGCGACTCATCGACTTCGACAACCAACACCGATGCGCCGGCCATGGTAGCCGCCATCGGCTGAGCACCACCCATACCGCCCATGCCGCCGGTAAGAATCCATCGTCCATGCAGGTCGCCACCGAAATGTTGATCGGCGATGGCTGCAAAGGTTTCATACGTCCCCTGGATAATCCCCTGGGTGCCGATGTATATCCAGCTACCGGCTGTCATCTGGCCGTACATGATCAACCCGAGCCGTTCCAATTGGCGGAACTTGTCCCAATTGGCCCAGTGTGGTACCAAATGCGAGTTGGCGATCAGCACGCGCGGCGAGTATTCATGGGTGCGGAAGATTCCAACCGGTTTGCCGGATTGGACCATCAGAGTTTCGTCGTTATCGAGTTTTTTGAGCGATTTGACGATAGCGTCGTATGATTCCCAGTTGCGCGCCGCCTTGCCACTGCCGCCGTAGATAATCAAATCTTCCGGTTTTTCGGCCACTTCGGCGTCGAGGTTGTTGTTGAGCATCCTGAGGGCGGCTTCCTGATGCCATCCCTTGCACGACAGTTTTGTCCCGCGCGCGGCTTTGACTTTTTTGGGTTTCACTGACCAGCTCCTGCTTGCATTCCGCGAATATACGGCGCGGATTTCACGATGTCAAACGGGGTTTTTGTGGGTGATAAATCACCCATAAATGGGTTCCTGCGCTTCGCGGCCTGCGTCCATCATAGCGGTGTGGTCTTGTGGGCAGGTTCTTGTAGGTCAGGTCCTTTATGGACCTGACAGAAAATCAGGCTTGCCTGTCAGGACCACGAGGGTCCTGACCTACTGAGGAAACTGTCGAAACCTGCCCTTCGACTTCGCTCAGGGCAGTCCTTCGGGCCAGGGGTTTCGACCTACTTCATTATTTCCTAAACCCGAAACTGATGGCGTCCTCATGGCAGGCAGTGGCGCACTCGCCACAAGAAGTGCAGTCCGGCAGCGCTTTCATGTTCTGTTCCACCAGCGGCTGGATCGTCGGACAGGGGCTGGCGTCGTAGCAGTCTTCACACCCGGTGCATTTTTCATGATCGATCCGGATGCGTCCGGGTGCGATTTTTTCAAGCAGCCAGGTCAAGGCGCCAATAGGGCAGAGCAGATAACAAAAGGGCCGGTAAAGCATCAGGCTGGCGACAATCAAAATCCCGAACATGACAAACCAGCGCACACTGTTCATGCCCCAGTGCAACAGTTCAAAAAAGTTGACCGGCTCATACAGACTGTAGGCCGCAAACGCCGTCCAGGTGTCCTGGGAGCCTTGCAGTCCTACCTGTCCACCCAGGAATTCAACGTGGTCTTTCACTCCGAAAAAGGTAAAGATAAACCCGGCCAATAAACCCAATCGCACGGCGTTGAACAGGGTAAAGTTGAACCGTTTGAAGCGCAGTTTGAACGGAATCTTGTTCACCAAATCCTGTATCGCACCCAGCGGGCAGACCCAACCGCAAAACAGTTTGCGTCCGATCAGACTTGGGATCATGATGGCGAAAAAGAGGGCCAGGAAAGCCGGGAAGAACTCACCCCAGGTAAACCGGAACATGAACAACTTGGTAACAGCACACATGGGGGAGGGATGCAACGGATAAATGTAGTCAAGGCCGAAGAGCACAAAGGCCACCAGCAGGAGCGCGATGCGCACCCAGAGATGGACCCATCGCCTGACGAGGAGGACCAGGGCAACGATCATCAAGACCGCAAAACCCAAAAACTTGCCGGCCATCAGAAAATCGATCGGGCCGGGATCTGTGCGCTCGCCCGGCATCTCACCCTCGACTACCGGCTGAGCCTCTTCTGTCGCCTGGGCCGGATGTTCAACTTGTTCCGTGGACATTTGCCCAACAAGGCTGTCGTCGGTTATCGAGCCCGAATCCTGCGCTGCTGTCGGGACAGCAATTATCATAAGCCACGCAGCGGCAAAACAGATTGCCGCAGGGGCATTCCACCGAGTGTCTTTCGTCTTCATGCGGCACAATATAGAAGACATTTGGGCGACGTCAACACGAACCTGAGCCTTTCTATCGCTAATCTGCAACCGGTCCGAACCCGGATTGTTACTATCATGATAATAGGTTGCGCCATTAGATTTTGCCGGTATCTTAGGCGCTGGAAACGTAAGAAATAAGTATGAACGAGCATCACGACCACAGCCACGTCTCCGGTTCCAAACTGTTCTGGACCATTCTGTTCAATCTCGGTATCACCATCGCCGAGTTTGTGGGTGGTATTGTCTCCGGTTACCTGGCTCTTTTGGCCGATGCCGTTCACAACCTCTCCGATGTAGCCGCCCTGATCTTAGCCTGGCTGGGTGTGAAAGGCTCGGCTATGCCAGCCACCAAGCGCTCAACTTATGGCTACAAGCGGATTGAAGTGATGACCGCTATGCTCTCGGCGGTGGCGTTGGTGGTGATTGCCGTTTTCATTATCCGCGAAGCCTACCTGCGAATGATCGACCCGCAACCGATCACTCACCCCTGGTTGTTTCTGTCAGTGGCCATAATCGGGCTGATCGGCAATATTGTCTCGGTTTGGTTGCTGCATAGCGAGAAGGGCAAGTCGCTGAACATGAAAACAGCTTTCTTGCACATGGCCTACGATGCCGTATCGTCGGTGGGCGTGATTATCGGCGGCATCGTGATCCTGCTCACCGGCTGGATGATAATCGACATCATTTTGTCCTGCCTGATCGCCCTGGCTATCGTCTATTCATCCTATCTGGTAATCAAAGAGGCGATGCTGATCTTTCTGGAGGCGGCGCCGGAAGGCATAGATTTCGACGCCGTGCTCGATACAATCAAACGGGTCGACCATGTTCAGGATTGCCACCATCTGCACATTTGGTCGCTCTCATCGAAAGAGGTGGCACTGTCTTGCCACGTCTGTATCGATGAATCCGATTTTCAGGACGGCCCGGAAGTCATCGGGGCGATCAATCGGATGCTGCATGAAAAGTATACCATTGGCCACGCTACGATTCAGATCGAAAAAATCCGTTGTGAAACCGACGATCCCAGCTGCAACAACCAGGAGCAGTCGATAACATGACCGCGTCGGATAAACTGGTCAAACTTAAGATCGTCGACCTGGCCTTCGACGGCAAGTCGGTAGCGCATCTCGACGGGAAAGTCGTTTTTCTCAAGGGTGGCCTGCCCGGCGAGACGGTCGAGGCCGAGATTGTTCAATCACGACGACGCTACGACCAGGCACTGGTCCATCGTATTATCGAAAAATCGGAATACCGCAAGGATGCCCGCTGCTCTCATTTCGGCCAATGTGGCGGATGCACCTGGCAGGACCTTGATTACGAACAGCAACTGTTGTTCAAACACAAACAAGTGGTGGATTGTCTGAAGCGGTTGGGCGGCTTTGAGGATATCAAAGTGGAACCGCTGGTTGGTGTGGCCGAACCGTTCTACTATCGTAACAAGATGGAGTTTTCGTTTCATGTCGACGATGATGATTCGCTCCGTCTTGGTTTGCATGAACGGGGCAGGTTTGATCGGATTTTCGATCTCTTTGAATGCTATCTGCAATCGGAGTTGTCCAATCAGGTTGTGGCTTGCCTGCGGAGTTTCTCGGTGGACAACGGTATTCCCGCCTACAACGTAAAGACACATGAAGGATACCTGCGTTTTTTGGTCATCCGCCAGACCGCCCGCACCGATCAATTAATGGTAAACCTGGTTACCAACCAGGGAGACTTCCCGGATGTCGACAAACTGGTGTCCGAATTGACGGCCGCCGTGCCTCAGATCACTACGATTGTGCACAATCGCACCGGTAAAGTCTCGAACGTTGCCGTCGGTGAAACAGAAGAAATACTTTCCGGACCGGGTTATATCGAAGAGGAACTTTCCGGCCGTCGTTTTGTGATTCGCGCCAATTCGTTCTTCCAGACCAACTCGCTGCAGGCTGAGAAACTTTACAACGTGGCCTTCGAGATGCTTGAGCCGCAACCGGACGAGCGCGTGCTGGACTTGTTTTGTGGCGCCGGGACAATAGGTATTCTACTGGCCGACAAAGTGGCCGAAGTGCTCGGAGTGGAACTTGTCCAGGACGCCGTGGAAGCAGCCAGCCGGAACGCCGCGCTTAACGAAATCGACAATATCAGCTTTTTCTGCGGCCATGTGCGCGATTTTCTAAAAGAGACACCACCGGAGCAACTGGGTCGTCCAACCGTTATCGTCGACCCACCGCGGGCCGGTCTGCATCCTAAGGCTGTTAAGCGAATAATCGAAATGCAACCGGAAAAACTGTTGTACATCTCATGCAACCCGGCAACTTTCGCCCGCGATGCCAAGCTGCTTTGTGTGGCCGGTTATGACCTTCCCATGGTAAGGCCGGTCGATATGTTTCCACACACAATGCATATTGAACTGGTGGGTCGCTTTTTCCGTAAGTAAGACGGGACTGTTTTGGTACGGCGCTTTTGCCGACCTCTATATGAAGGAGAAAAGATGCTTCGCAGAATCGTAGTCAGCTTCGTTTTGATCACATTTCTCACCGGATTGCCCGGGGGGCCTGCCGCGGCCAAGAAGAGTCGGACTTTTCAGGATATCTGCCTGGAGGTTCTTGAATCACTGCAGACTTTCTATCCGGTGCGCGCTACCGAGATGGGTATCCATGCTCATGACTTTCATCTGGCCGACTATTCATCGAAGTCCGTCAAAAGTATGATCAAGAAGCTGAAGGGGTTTGAGAAGAGTCTTTACAAGTACAAGGGCGCCGACCTCGAAGACTACCAGCGCATAAACTACCACCTGGTCAAATCGTATGTTGATATTGCCCTACTGGACCTTGAGAGAATCCGCTGGCATCAAAAGTCGCCGCAACTATATGTTGATGAAGCAATCCAGGGGCTGTACCTGCTTACTATTTCATCACACGCCCCCCTGAATGAAAAACGGGTGGCTATGATGGCTCGCATGAAAGCGGTTCCGGGGATGTTTGCGACGGCCAAGAAGAACCTGAAGAAACCACCATCGATCTACTTGGAAGCGGCACAGGAGTCACTTGAATCCGGGCAGGTCTTTTATCGTAATGTGGCCGGGGAATTGATGAACCGTTTCCCGGACCATGCCGATCAGATACTGAAGGTTGCCACCGCCGCGCGTGAGGCCATGACCGACTTTGCCGCCTGGCTCTCGGAGCTTCAACCCGGTGATTCTACGGCCTTTGCGATCGGCCAAAAGAACTTCGATTACAAACTATCCCACGAGTACTTTCTCGACATAGATTCGGACTCACTTCTCCGGATCGGCAACAGGCTACTGGCTGAAGCCGACTCGGCTTACCAGGCGTATGAGACCCACATTGAAGAAAACCATCAGAACGGTTCCGATTCGGTCTATGTGCCGCCGAGTTTTTCTCGCGATGACATTTTGGCATACTACTCGTGGGAGACTCAGCAGGTGCGGCTGTTTCTGGAAGAAAGCGGCTTTATCACCGTGCCGGACGACATCGCGCCGGTGAAGATCGTCGAGACGCCTTCGTTTTTACGTTCCATGATCACGAGTATCGCCTACCAACCGGCCGGACCGTTTGACAGTATCCAACAGGGTATCTTCTACGTTCGTCCGGTCCCCGAGGATTTGGATAGACGCCAACTTGAAGCACGCTTTCGGTTTTCGCATCGGCGTGGGTTCCGGGGCTCCATCGTGCACGAAGCCTACCCGGGACACCATCTGCAAATGCAATTGGCCGGTCGGCATCCCGACCCGGTGCGCCGCTGGGCCTCCAGCATTATGATGATCGAAGGCTGGGCCTTGTATTCTGAGGAAGCGGTGTACCGCCACGGTTTGTTCGGCGAGGAACACCCGGTGCAATGGCTGGGCGTGCTGGGCGGTATACGTTTTCGAGCCATGCGAATCGTGGCCGATGTAATGCTGCATACCGGCCAGTTGGGCTATAATGAATGTGTCGACTGGGCCTGTGACGCCCTCCGGATCACCAGCGAGTCGGAGAAGCAATTCGTGCGGCGTGAGATCAGGCGCTACACTTTGTCACCGACCTATCAAATGTCCTATTTAATGGGAAAGCGCGAGATTATGAAGCTGCGTGAGGCAGCTATGGCCCGCGACGGCGAAGCCTTTGACCTGCGCGCTTTCCACGATGCACTTTTGGCCGAGGGCTCCGTCCCGCCGGCATTAATGTGGGACGTGCTGGGGTTGTAGGGGGGGTAGTCAACGATCCACCATGAGAAGCCATCGGCAATATCCGCTCTGAGCGATCCGGCATCATAGAATTCGGACAAGTATCGGTCGACCCACGCTCGAAGTGATCGGAAATACGGAGGAGGCGGAATCTGGGGGAGTAGACGGTAGGCGTATCTCAAGGCCAGTTTGGCATACTGGAAATTGTCATACTTGGCGTGGACCAAGGCTATCAGATAAAAACGGTGAGCCCGGCCTATCCCCGTGGTTGGCTGCCACTGGTCGATGGCTCCTTTTGCACCCTCAAGATCGTTGTTGTTCAGGCAATCCAAAGCCCTTTTGATTTGGACGCCACTATCAGAGCTCAAGTATCCTTGTACTCCTCTCTTGTGGCCGCGTATAAGCCACACCACCTCCATATTATCATAACAAGCACTTTCAGGGAGTTGGTAAGCCAAGAAGCACATAACAACCTTCGAACCCGGTATTGCATTTTCGGAATATACGTTCAGGACTCTATTGGCATAGTGTTCCGACCAAAAAAACATGTCCAATCGGGTATGTCCGGGTTCCACTGGGACGAAGCGCCCGGCGAAGACAGAATCTGAGTTGAGCGAAGGTGGCGGGGTATCAATTGTGTCAGCAGGATCGTAGATTTCATCGAGTCTACTCGAAACCGATCGAATGTGCTCCATGGGACAAATGATACTTGGCGCAAACTCGCTTGCCTTCTGCTGGACATAGGCTGGAGCGTCCTCGAACCCTACACGCTTGACGGCCATCTCTGTGAAATACCCCCACATCATTAACTCTTTCTTGGTATCACGATCCACCGGGGCTATTTGAGTTATGCAGTCAAGCGCGTCTGAGAAGCGGGCAAGACCTGTTTCGTACTCGCTCTTATCACATGCCAGCTTCAAATTCGCAGTATGTGTGCTTAACGCTGACTGCAAATCTTCACCATCGACCTCTGATCCCGCTGCCGTATTGATCTCGCTCTCCTCAGGGAGGGTGATGTGAATACTGTCGTCAAATGTTGTTTCAGATTCGTGTGTCCCCAGGTCGCAATCCTGTTCTGTGACATCGGCTTTTTCAGGGTCTTGTTCCACGACATGCCGGTCACAGACGACAAAAAACGTCAGCGCTAATACTGAAACGACAAGTAATACAACCGCTTTGTGACGTGCCATGCGATTCACCGGGCCTTCCTGCGATCGCGCTAGCGTACCATGGTGTTTAGAGAGTTCCATTCTTTCCTCGGCTTCCTACGACAGATTTGTCGCTGTGTTCTTTCTCAACCGGCCAACGTCATATTGACACTGGCCTACAATCCCACTATCCACCGGCGAGCGCTTTTGTCCCGGTTTCTTCGCATCCTTATCCTTAGCCGGATTTGGTCCCAATGGGGCCAACATCGTTCGATCTCAAGGCGAGCGTCGCGTGTGATTCACTAGCAGGGGAAGTGGGTTGATCTCAGTTGTCGTCGAATCCGCTCTCACATTATATGTACCTCACTGTAATGCGAAAATTCACTTACTTTCAGAAATTCGTACCCCCGACCGATTCCCAGCCGTATATTGAATTAGAGAGTGCGCACTGTTATGTCCCACCAAACGAGCCGATAAAATGTATGTGACCGGAACCATCATTATAATTGCCTTGCTGATGGCAGCGATACTGTTGCTCAGACTGCGCATTCGCTTTGAGTTGGGCAACGGGCGGCGGCGGCTCTTCGTGGGCTTGGGACGAAGCGGGCCTCAGTTCGATTTTGTGCGTCGGGTGCAGAGTATCAAGCTGTTCGGCTTCACGATCTGGTCATCACCGATGAAAGATAGCGACGACTCGGAAGAAACCGAAACCGTATCCGACGTAAAGAAGAAATCAAAGCGCAAAAAGGCCGGGCGTGTTCGTTCCATCCGTGAGATACTCGCCGCCGTTCCAGCAATAAGCGGCGCTATGTGGCGGTACTCGATCGGACTCCTGAAGTCGATAATCGTGGAAGAGTTGGAAGCTGAGATCCAAGCCGGATTCGAGGCGGTCGACCTGACCGGCCAGGTTTTTGGATACTACCAGGCAGCGTTGGCCGCCGCGCCGACGGTGATGGGACGGATACAATACAGGCCGGACTGGACCGGACCATCGTTTGCCGGACAGGCGCGGGTCTGTGTAGCCCTGCCCGTATATCGAATGGTGTTTTGTACGCTCAAGTTGATTTATCAGTTGCCGTTAAGACGAATTGTGAAATTGGCGATAGGAAAGAAGAGAGGAGGCCAGGATGGCAGACAACAACGTAGTTGAAATTCTCAAAGGCGTTGTCGGCGAACTCAAAGAAGTCGCGCGCTCAGAGACGATAATCGGTGATGCTGTTACGGTCGGTGACAAGACGGTGATCCCGATTGTGAAAATCTCATTCGGTTTCGGCGCCGGTGGCGGCCAGGGAGACGATCAAAAGCGCTCCGGATTTGGCGGTGGTGGCGGTGGCGGGGCACGCATTGAGCCTGCTGCTTTCATTATAATGGACGAGTCCGGAGTCAGCCTGTTGCCGGCCGGAAAAGGGAAGTGGGATACGATCATAGATGCTATCCCCAACATTGCCAAGAAAATCTCCAAACTGAAAGACAAGTTCAAGTCGGAAGGCACCACCGATGATGATGCCGACCTCTACGATTTCGACGACACCGATGATGATCCGGCGGCTACCGACGACAAAGGCGACGGATAACAGGTATTGGATACCATTTTCATATATTGCTGAAGGCCGGCTGCCCGCCGGCCTTTGTTTTGCCATGATGTGGGCGACACAAGGCCGCCCCCTACGCGGTGTAACGCCGGGCACGAGGACGTATACCAGGCACAGGCGTGCTAAAAAACCCTGGCGCGCTTGAGAGCCCGGGCGAACTTGCTTTCAGACTGGACTTCGTAAGGGATGGCCAACGATGAAAAGATGCGACGCAGGTTGTCATCGACTGTGTCCACCCGGCTGACATCGGGCAGTTCCACTTCGAGTTCGTAGTCTACCGAGCCATCACCGAATTCTGTTTTGTCGATTTCCAGCAGGTAATTGAAGTCGGCGATTTTGAAAAACTTCTTCTGCCTTAAGTTCTCGAACTTAACCAAAGTCATGACCTCAAGCCGGCCGACTTTTTCAACCAGGTATTCAATCGGCAGCACCGGTTGGTCCATCACGTCAGATTGTAAGGCCAGAATGTCCATTGCTTTGGAGCGGGTGATTTCGGACTCGACCTCCTGCCGTATGAAAGCGCTTCCGGACTCTTTGGCGATACTTTTGATGGTGATCAATCCGCGATGGTTTTCCGCGCGAACCCTGAGAGCCCAGCCGGCTTTTGACAGTTGGCGGTCTTCGGTGTCGAAAAATGCGTTGAGATGCCGTTCTTCCTTTTCGGTCTGACCCAAAAAACCCATCAGTTTGAGGTAGTTGGTGAACGATCCGAGGTTGAGCTTGATCTCAATCTCGTGACTCATATTGTGCTCCTTCGACATGGTTGTATATTATAACGAAACCAGAGCGTCGAATGCACCATATTTTTTTTGGCGATAAATCGCTTTCTTGCGCCTCGCGGCGATAAATCGCTTTCTTGCGCTCCGCGGCGATAAATCGCTTTCTTGCGCTTCGCGCATACCGATGTCATGCCGAGCGCAGTCGAGGTATGAGTCATTGACCCGTAGGGCCGAACCGATTCTGGTTCTGCCGATATTCGTGGGCGGCAGACGCCTCCGTCTGGCCCAGGGCTTCGACTGCGTTCACCCTTCGACTGCGCTCAGGGTGACTTGAGAAACACGGCTTGACCGTGTCAGGACCGCCAAGGGGTCCTGACCTACAAGACTGCTGTTGATAAACCCACGGAGCCGTCATTGCGAGGTATCCCGCGCCGCGCGGGATGCCGTGGCAATCTCATTTCTGTGGGCGGCAGACGCCCCCCTTAGAAGGGCCTGTTGGTCTGCCCCTGCTTCGACGGCGTTCACGCCTCGACTGCGCTCGGGGTGACATGAACGTGGCGCACGAGGACGTACACCACGCACAGGTCGTGGAATGGCAGGTCTCCAGGAGAAGAGAGACCTGCCCTACAAAACTGTTTTTTGTTGGCTTCGCATGCGGCGTCGGGTATCCTTGCTCAAAGTAACGCACGGAGGTGTTTGATGTTCTTTGGTGTCTTGCTGATTGTCATGGGGATTCTCATGTTTCTGGATCAGATAGGTGTTATCTACGGTGATTGGTGGGATTATTTCTGGCCGACGGTTATTGTAGCAATTGGAGTCTCGATGATTTTCAAACACAAGCGCCCCCCCACGCACTGATGTCGAAACCGTTCTACTTTAATCCCACCGCAGAGGGGTTGGCCGTTTTCATGGGACCGACCGAAGCGCGACTGATGGAAATAGCCTGGGCGCAGGATAGCTTAACCGTCAAACAGGCGCTCTTCCACCTCGGTGAAACCAACAAACGAGCGTACACCACGGTTATGACGATATTGAGCCGCCTGGCTGAGAAACAGCTCTTGATGAAAGAACGGATCGGGCGCAGTTTTGTCTACCGTCCGAGTATTCCCAGAGAGAAGTATCTTAAGTCTCGGGTCAAAACGCTGACCGATTGCCTTGAGAACAATTTCCCCGATCTGAGATAAGCCAGGTTGTTGGCTGAGACAATCGCTATCGTTGTGAAAGAGCGAAAACAGGTCGATAGAATACCAATGATCTGCATGTGGCGTAGTATCCTTTTGCTCTTGCTCTCAACCAATGTGTTGGCCGATAGGTTGATCCGTCCGGCCGATCAGGTGGAGCTACCTTTGCCGGCCAGTTGGCTTGTCGGTGGCGACGAAGTCGGCTTCCCCATCGACCTGGTCAACGAAGATCTCACCGCAGAATTCCAGGTTTATCGAAATGAGTTGCCACAGGATGATGCAATCGCCGACGGCGCCCAACTGCGCCGGGCTGTCGATGATATTATCAGCGACGTTGTCATGGAACTGCCCAATGCACAACTATTGACCAACACCGGCTACGCCGAGGACAACCGCGTCTGGTTTGTTCTGGAATTCACATCAGGCGACACGGCTGCGGCATCAAGGGTCAGCCATCGGTTGGCCGGCGTCCTTTATCGTCTGCCCAACCATGACCAGCTGTTGTTTACGCTGTGGGGGAAAGCGTCGGCCAACGCCCCGGGCAGCGTGCAGTCGGATTTTCGTGTAATGCAATCAGGCTTTCGGTATACCGGACCGTCGGCCGACCGTCCCTTCGAACAATCCAACGGGCTCCGATATTTCCTGGTTGGGTCCGGCCTGCTGGTGCTGATTCTGATAATAACACTGCGTCGAAAGCTCGTTCGACCAATAGGGTGAGACGGCCACCCGCCGAACACAAAGCTGCCGGCGTTACTACACTTTCTGCTCCAACTCGATCAGCACGCCATGCATGTCCGACGGATGTACGAATGCGATCTTGTTCCCCTGGGCTCCAACTCGCGGTGTCTCGTCGATTAGTCTCACCCCGGCTGATCTGAGCCGAACCAGCGCAGCCTCGATGTCATCTACCGAGATGCATAGATGATGCAGACCTTCACCCTTCTTTTGCAGAAATGACATCACCGGGCTATCCGGCGAAGTTGGAGCGACCAGTTCGATTTTCGAAGAGCCTGCAGACTGGCCCGCGAACATGGCTACTGTGACCTTTTGATCGGCTACTTCGGTTACATGGTCAGGTTCTTTTCCGATCAGCAGTTGATATCGTTGAATGGCGCTGCTCAGATCGGCCACGGCAATGCCGATATGCGAAATCAGATCGCGGTTCATCCTACCAATCATCCCCGGCGTCATCGTCAGCTTGCCTCAACAGGGCATCGTAATCAAGCTGATGCTGGATCGTGGCCACATACGGCCTGATCCACCGACCGTGGCGATAATAGGTCATCAACGGCATCGGCTGGCCTGCCACATCATCAATGTTGTTGAAATAGAAAGCTGTTTCCACCAATGCTGAGTCCTTACCGAAGAAGAGAATGTCCTTTATTTCGACATACTCCAATCCGTCGACATTAGCCCACTGGACCTCGCCCCGTTTGAGATAGTCATCGAACGTTTCCTGCTCATGGAGGTAGCTGAATTCATTTTCCCATAGCCCGGATTTGTCGCCATAGCTGAGCCGCGTGATGACCTCGTCAACAACGGCATGGATGGCGGTCCAATCGTCGGCTAGTTCTCCGGTCGCCCCTGGTACTTCGGCTATGCGCACCAACGATCCCGACGCTTCCTGGGTCGTGACCACCGGTTCGGCCAACTGAGGGGCTTCGGTTTCGTTACCCCCGCAGCCGATAAGTCCGTTCAGCAACGACAGTAAAGCCCCCAAGGTAAGTGACCTAATTCTTCGCATGATATTCACCCCACACTTTTCGAAACTGCTCGGAAATCTCACCGACAGTAGCATAGTTTTCGACCGCCTCGATAACAGGACCGACTATGTTGCCGGAACTTTCGGCGGTCTGTCTCAAACTGTCCAAACAACTCTCGACCTTTCTGTTATCACGTCCGGCTTTCATTTTCTGCAGTCGTTCTTTCTGATTCTGTTCCAACAGCGGGTCGACTTTCAATACCTGTGGCGTCGAACTCTCTTGCCCGATGAAGCGATTGAGACCGACCACGACTCGCTCTTTATCCTCAATAGCTCTTTGTGTCTTATATGCCGCCTGGCTGATTTCGCTGGAGTAATATCCGTTCTCGATACAATTGACGGCGCCGCCCTGTTTGTCTATCTGATCCATGATTTCCGTGATGCGACCTTCCAACCGGCTGGTCAAATACTCCACATAGTAGGAGCCGGCCAGCGGGTCGGCTGAGTCGGCGCAACCGGATTCGAAGGCAAGTATCTGCTGGGTGCGCAAGGCGATTTCGGCCGCCTTCTCAGTCGGCAGACTCAGCGCTTCATCGTATGAGTTGGTGTGCAAGGATTGCGTACCGCCCATCACCGCCGCCAAGGCTTGCAAGGTGGTGCGAACGATGTTGTTCTCCGGCTGCTGAGCGGTAAGCGTGGAACCACCGGTTTGCGTGTGGAACCTCAGAAGTGTCGATTTTTCGCTGGTGGGCGCAAAGCGTTCATGGATCGATCGCGCCCAGATCGTTCGCGCCGCGCGAAACTTTGCCACTTCCTCGAACAGATCATTGTGCGCTGCAAAAAAGAAAGACAGCTTGGGTGCAAACTTATCGATGTCCAGTCCCGCTTTCAGTGCCGCTTTGCAATAAGCAAGACCGTTGGCCAGCGTGAAGGCCACTTCTTGTGCCGCCGTGGCGCCGGCCTCACGTATGTGGTATCCGGAGATCGAAATGGTGTTGTACTGCGGCAGATTCGAGCCGCCGTAAGCAAATATATCGGTGATTATGCGCATCGACGGCTCCGGCGGCAGGATATAGGTACCGCGGGCAATGAATTCCTTAAGGACATCGTTCTGTATAGTGCCCTTCAATCTCTCGGACGGCACTCCCTGCTTTTTCCCCACCACGATGTACATGGCCAACAGGATTACGGCAGTGGAATTGATTGTCATCGAAGTAGATACTTTGTCCAGAGGGATACCGTCAAAAAGTGCTTCCATGTCCTCAAGCGAATCTATGGCCACACCGGTCCGACCAACCTCACCCAGGGCCATGGGGTGATCCGAATCATATCCGATTTGTGTGGCCAGGTCGAAGGCAACCGACAACCCGGTCTGACCTCGTTGAAGCAGATATTTGAAACGTCTGTTGGTTTCTTTGGCGGTGCCGAACCCGGCGTACTGACGCATCGTCCACAGCCGTCCTCGGTACATGTCCGGATAGACACCCCGCGTAAACGGAAACTCCCCGGGGCGGCCACAAGTGGCTTCTTTTTCCGCCCTGTCAGGGGGTGTAACAACAATCGGTATCTCAATGCCTGACGTGTTGAGTTTCTTAGTCGGCGCCATCACTCAAACTCCATGAGCACGTCACCCTTTTCAACCGAAGCACCCTTGGTCACACTGACTGTTTTCACCGTGCCGTCGGCCGGCGCTTTGAGGACGTTTTCCATTTTCATCGCTTCGATTACGATCAACGGATCATCTTTTGCTACGGCTGCCCCCTCGGCAATCTTCACTTCAAGAATCAATCCCGGCATGGGCGCCCGCAGAACCTTTTGAGCCGACGCCTCGGTGGCGATACCGGCCCTTTTGCGCAACTGAGCCAGATGATACTGTTCAACCTCGGCAGCGATTTCGACGCCAAGCATGAAAACGACCCGGCTTTCATCGTGACCGTTGGATCGAACGTCAACTTCAAACGAACGATCATCCACCAGGAGCACAGACCGCGTGTCGTTTAATTCGTGCGTGGATATCCTGACCGGTGAACCGTCGACCGTCACTGCATATCCGTCGGCGCGGTACTGAACCTCGACATCGTATTCGTGACCTTCGACTTTGACCAGGTAGCGCGGCATCAGCGGCTTCCTCCAAACCAACGAAGACGTTGGCGACGATGGACCGCGCTCCATTGGGAGGTATCCTCTCTGTCGGTTCGTTTGGGCCCGAGGGATATCTTGCGCTCGTGCGTAAACTTGTTCAGCGCCGCCGCAATTGCCGCGCAACGCAATATGTCGTCGTCCAGGATTTCGTACTTATTGTCGGGGAACTCCTCTGATAAAAAGCTGGTGGAAAGTTCACCTTTGGCGAATCTGTCGTTTTCCAAAACGGCCAGATGGAATCCAATAGTCGTTTTCAGTCCCGACACTCGATACTCCTGCAGAGCGCGGCGGGTGCGGTTGATAGCTTCGGCGCGGTCGCTTCCCCATACCACCAGCTTGGCGATCATGGGGTCATAGAAGATAGGTATCTCATTGAAAATAACGACACCGGAATCGACTCGGACGCCGGGGCCGGCCGGGATGCGATAGTGGTTGAGCCTGCCGGTGGAGGGTGTGAAGCCCTGTTGAGGGTCTTCGGCGTAGATACGACACTCGATGGCGTGGCCGTCGAGTTTGATATCCTCCTGTCGATAGCGCAATGGTTCCCCTTCGGCAATGGCAATCTGTTCTTTGACCAAATCGATACCGGTGACCATCTCCGTGACCGGATGCTCCACCTGGAGCCGCGTGTTTACTTCGAGAAAATAGAACGACATGTCCTCAGCAACCATGAACTCGACCGTGCCGGCGCCGACATAACCGGTCTTGCGGGCTATGTCGACAGCAGCGGCGCCCATCCGTTGACGCAGTGGGGGCGTCATCACGGGCGAGGGCGACTCCTCGATCACTTTCTGGTGGCGGCGTTGTATCGAACACTCGCGCTCGTTCAGGTGTATGGCATTACCGTGTTGATCGCACAGTATCTGAATCTCGATATGACGCGGGCGTTCGAGGTATTTCTCCAGGTATACCCGTCCATCGCCAAAGGCGGATGTTGCTTCGCTTGAGGCGCGTTGCAGAGCGTCATCAAACTGCGCCGGTTCGTGAACGACCCGCATTCCTTTGCCGCCGCCACCGGCGGCTGCTTTGATAAGGATCGGATACCCTATAGCATCGGCCTTGGCGATGGACGACTTGAGATCGTCACCCTCGATAGTTTCACCCGGCACGACCGGCAGGCCCGCTTCCAGCGCTTTTGCCCGCGCCTGCAATTTGTCACCCAGCAACGTAATCGTCTCCGGCTTGGGTCCTATGAAGATGATCTTTTCGTCGATACAGCGCTGTGCAAACTCGGCATTCTCTGCCAGAAAGCCGTAGCCCGGATGAATAGCATCGGCCCCGGCCCGTTTTGCGGCATCGATGATTTTGTCCTGAGCCAGATAGCTCTCGGCCGAGGGGGAAGGTCCTATATGATGTGCTTCGTCGGCCAGTCGCACATGATAGGCGGATTTGTCGCAGTCGGAGTAGACGGCTACGGCGTCGATACGGAGGTCGCGGCAACCGCGAATAATTCGAACCGCGATTTCGCCACGGTTGGCGATGAGTATCTTTTTGATCTTAGCTGCCATGCCACACGCGAACCACCCACCTCACAACGGAATGTTCCCATGCTTCTTGGGTGGGTTGGTGTCCTTTTTGGTTTCGAGCATCTCAAAGGCGCGAATCAAGCGCGGACGTGTTGTCTTGGGCTCGATGACATCGTCGACATACCCACGCGCCGCAGCCATGTATGGATTGGCGAACTTTTCGCGATAATCGTCGGTCATCTTCTGTAGCTCTGCTTCGGGATCGTCGGCCTCGGCGATATCCTTCCTGAAAATTATCTCGACGGCTCCTTTTGATCCCATAACGGCGATTTCAGCACTCGGCCAGGCGTAGTTCATGTCGCCGCGCACATGTTTGGAATTCATGACGTCGTATGCGCCGCCATACGCCTTGCGGGTGATCACCGTCACTTTGGGCACGGTTGCCTCACAATAGGCATACAAGAGCTTGGCGCCGTTTTTGATAATGCCGCCATGTTCCTGATCCATCCCCGGCAAGAATCCCGGCACATCCTCGAAGGTCAACAGCGGGATGTTAAAGGCGTCGCAGAACCTGATGAACCGCGCACCCTTGTTCGACGAGTTGATATCCAGCACCCCGGCCAGCACCGCCGGCTGGTTGGCAACAATGCCGATCGAACGTCCGCCCAGATGCGCGAAGCCGACCACAATGTTCTGTGCGAACTCCTGGTGCACCTCAAGGAAAGCGCCCTCATCGACCACCAGTTTGATAACGTCCTTGATATCGTATGGCACATTCGGATTGTCCGGCACGATTTTGTTAAGCGTCTCATCTTCACGATCCGGCGGATCGTCGTTGTCACCGAACGGCGGGTCCTCGCAGTTGTTTTGCGGAATATACTGAAGCAACTTTTTCAGTCTGGTGATAGCATCGGCTTCGTTCTCGCAGGCGAAGTGGGCCACGCCCGATTTTTCGGCATGCACCATAGCGCCGCCCAACTCTTCCGACGTTACTTGTTCGTGGGTGACCGTTTTGACGACGTTGGGCCCGGTGACGAACATGTAGGATGTGCCTTTGGTCATGAAAACGAAGTCGGTAATGGCCGGGCTGTAGACGGCTCCACCGGCACACGGCCCCAGCACCAACGACAACTGCGGCACGACACCGGAGGCCAGCGTATTGAGCAAGAAGATGTCGGCGTAGCCGCCCAGCGAGACAACGCCTTCCTGAATTCGCGCGCCGCCGGAATCGTTAAGTCCGATCACCGGCGCGCCCACTTTCATAGCCATTTTCATGATCTTGCAAATCTTCTCGGCGTGGGCTTCAGAGAGCGAACCACCGAAAACGGTGAAATCCTGCGAGAAAATATAGGCCGTCCGTCCGTTGATCTTGGCGCATCCGGTAACGACGCCGTCGCCCAGAACCTTCTGCTCGGCCAGCCCGAAATCGGACGAACGATGGGTCACGAACATGTCGAACTCTTCGAACGAGTTCTCATCGACCAACAGCTCGATCCGTTCGCGCGCTGTCAGTTTTCCTTTGGCGTGCTGAGCGTCAATACGCTTCTGCCCGCCGCCGAGTTTGGCCTCGGCGCGGCGTTTTTCAAGATCGTTCAGTTGTTCCTCAAGTGACACGGTGTATCCCGTTCGCTTTGGGTTCAGATTTGCTCGACCGGCAACGCTTTCAGGCGTTTGCCGTCTTTCACAACTCGGGCCAGCGGAGCGTTAACGTCGTGATCGAAAGCCATGACGACATTCTGATCGACAATCCGCGGCAATGTGTTTCGTTTGACATCCATCGTGTCCAATGGATAGAGATCGGTCGCCGGGACATAAGCCACGCCCATGTGTGCGGCACTGCAAAAGATATCGGCATAATAAAAAACCGATGCGCCCTCAGACTCCATTTCCAGAGCATAATGCGCAGCGGTGTGGCCACCGGTAAACACGGCTCGGATGCCCGGGAGGATTTCCCTGTCTTTGTCTATAAAGTCGACCTGACCGGCATCCTCCAGCGGTGTCAATCGTTCCGGCACATAGACAGCCGATGTTCGTTCGTCCGGCGTCAACGCCATCTTCCACTCTTTCCGGCCGACGACGTATTTCGCGTTGGGAAAGCGTGGGACGTAAGCGCCATCCGTTTGCTTCACGGCGCCGGCAGCGTGGTCGGTGTGCAGATGTGTCAGAACCACGTAGTCGATTTCGTCAACGGCCAGCCCGAGTGACTCAAGCCCTTTGTCCATGTGCGAAACGCCGTCGGTGCCGTAGATCTTTTTCTCTCGATCACTAAGGGTGTCGCCCAGACCGGCGTCGAACAAGAGCTTCTTGCCATGGGCCGACAGCACGAAAAGGTTAGTGACCATCGGTATCAGGTTGTTCTCATCGGCCGGGATCATCCGTTGCCAGATTACTTTTGGGATGACCCCGAACATAGCGCCGCCGTCGAGCTTAAAATGCTGCTCAACGAACGTTTGAATCTCAAACTGACCGAACTTCATCAGCGTCCTATGATCGTACCGGCGATTACCAGCCGTTGGACTTCGGAGGTACCTTCGTAGATTTCCAGCACTCGTTGATCGCGGTAGATTTTCTCGATTTGCGTGAACTCACCGATGTATCCATAGCCTGAGTGAATTTGCATGGCCCGGTCGACACAGAAGTTGGAAGCTTCCGACGCATACAGTTTGGCCATGGCCGCCTCGACCGAGAATTTCTCACCACGGTCCTGCATCTGGGCCGCTTTATAGGTGAGGGCACGAGCCGCTTCCAGACGTACCGCCATGTCGGCGATCATCCACTGGATGGCCTGCAGTTTGGCAATTGGTGCGCCAAAGGCCACGCGCTTTTTGGCGTAGGAGACAGACTCATCAAGTGCGCGCTGCGCGATACCGACACCCTGAGCGGCCACACCCACCCGAGCGGAGTCCAGTGTGCCCATAGCATAACGGAAACCCCGGCCGATTTCACCCAACAGGTTCTCCTTGGGCACCTTGACGTCTTTCAATATGATTCCACCGGTCGTCGCGGCGCGCATGCCCATCTTGTTGGCAAGGGTGCGACCCTGCCAGCCGGGTTGATCGCAGTCGACGATAAAAGCTGAGAGTTTGGGCTTGCCTTCGATCTTGCAAAAAAGCACGCCCAGATCGCACACGTCGCCGTGCATGATGAATGTCTTCTCGCCGTTTATGACATAACCGTCATCGGTCTCGACGGCCACCGTGGTCAACGAGGCAGCATCCGATCCGGCGTTCGGCTCGGTTAAAACAAACGAGGGTATCCGTCGACCCATGGCGCAGTCGGGCACATATTTTTTCTTATGCTCGTCACTGGCATAATAGATGATCGGATGGGTGGCCAACTCGGCAACCGCGGCCAGCAGTCCGATGGCGGCATCGTGGTAGCAGAGTTCTTCGACCAGCGTTATATACTCAAGGCTGGATTTCCCCTGCCCTTCGTACTCTTTGGGCATGACGTATCCGATGAACCCGGCGTCACCCAGTTTTTTGTACAATTCGTGGGGGAAAGTTCGCGGTTCCGGCATTTCGTCGAGTTGGCGCGAGACGGGATACATCTCTTTTTCGGCAAACGCCTTGACTTCATCCCTGACAGCTTGTTGGCGTTCATCAACGTTCTTGTTCATTGTTCCTCCGGCCGGCCATGAATGGCTCTTATTGAGTAACTCTTGTTTTCGTTTTTGGCTTTGTATCCATCGCGTAGGGGGCGGCCTTGCGTCGCCCCTTTTGTCGGTGTTAAGGCGAGATAACGGCGGAGACTAGCCCCGCCGCTACGCGGAGTGGTCCAATCGCGGGTCAAGTTTCCTCCATCGCGTAGGGGGCGGCCTTGCGTCGCCCCTTTTGTCGGTGTTAAGGCGAGATAACGGCGGAGACTAGCCCCGCCGCTATGCGGCGTGGTCCAATCGCGGGTCACGTTTCCTCCATCGCGTAGGGGGCGGCCTTGCGTCGCCCCTTCTCCAACGCCGCAACATAAAGATATCGATATGTTTCCTCAACTTCAACCAAGCTTGCCCTGATTGGATTATTCACGATATATGTCAGCTTCTCCTTAAGGTCCACTGGACCGCGGATAACGTGCTCGTGGTATCCTCGTTGCCAAAAAGACTCGGTGATGAGATTCTCTTGCTTCAGCAGATAAACGCTTTTGGACTTCAGTATACAAACCAAGTCGCTCAAAGCTGTACGGTCACTGTCACCCGCCCGGACCAGTACATGGATATGGTCTGGCATTACAACAAGTGCGTCGCAGGTGTACTCAGAATCTCCAATAAGCTGCAACAGCGCTTCAAATAACTTGCTGCATACAGTCTCCTGAAGCGGCAATTTGAACTTCGCGGTAACAAAGTAAGCTTGGTTTGCAGCCCTATAATCAAATCCCGAAAGTCGGACCGACTTCATTGTTTTAATGCTCCGTTATTCTTGGCGGAGACAAGCCCCGCCGCTACGCGATAATGGGCCGTCGTGATTCATTAGTTCTCCCCCGCGTAGGGGGCGGCCTTGTGTCGCCCCTTCCGTCATGGACGGGGCTAGATAACAGCGGAGACAAGCCCCGCCGCTACGCGGTGACATGTGAGCCTTGCTCATCGTTTTCCGACAGCGCGAAAAACACATTTATGTGCTACTTCTTTTTCGCCTCAATCGTTTTGCGCAACCAGGCGATCGCATCGGTCGTCGGTGCACCCGGCGTAAAAATGTGCGCCACACCAAGTTTCTGCAACTCCTCCTTGTCGTCGTCCGGGATGATGCCGCCGCCGAACAACAAAATGTCCGATGCGTCCTTGGCTTTCATCTCATCCAGAATGGCCGGGAACAAAGTCATGTGGGCACCGGAAAGGATCGACACGCCGATAGCGTCGACATCCTCCTGCACGGCGGCATCGACAATCATCTGAGGCGTTTGTCTCAATCCGGTGTAGATCACTTCCATGCCGGCATCGCGAAAGGCGGCGGCGATTACTTTGATACCTCGGTCGTGGCCGTCAAGGCCCGGTTTGGCTAACAGTACTCTGATTTTGTCTGGCATTATTTCTCTATTTGCTACAGTGAACCGAATTCTTTGTCATTCCACGACGCCCCAAGGGCGAAAGACAGGCATCGCCTGCTACGACGCGACCATGGCTGCGGCCGGTTCGACATACTCGCCCCACTCCTCGCGCAACAGATCGCACATCTCACCCAGCGTTACATAGACGCGGCTGCAATCCAGAATGGCCTCAAACGTGTTGCCGCTGCCATTGGCAGCCTGACGCAGTTTCTCAAGCGTTGCTTGAACCGCAGCTGCGTCACGCTCGGCGCGGACTTTTTGCACGAAGGCTCTCTGGTCGGCTTCCACCTGTTTGTCGATATACAGAACCGGGATATCGATCTTCTCGTTTTCCTCTACATAGTCGTTGACGCCGACGATCACGCGTTGTTCTTCCTCGATCTCGCGCTGGTAGGCGTAGGCCGATTTGGCCAACTCGCGCTGGAAGAAACCTTCTTCGATGCATTGGAGCACACCGCCGCGTCGTTCGATCTCGTCGAAATACGCTTCACATTCGGCTTCCATCTTGTCGGTCAGCGCTTCAATAAAATACGATCCGGCCAGTGGGTCGACGGTGTTGGCCACGCCGGATTCGTGGGCGATGACTTGCTGGGTGCGGAGAGCGATCTTGGCCGCTTTCTCAGAGGGCAGGGCCAGCGTTTCGTCCATCGAATTAGTGTGCAAAGACTGCGTCCCGCCCAACACACCGGACAGCGCCTGCAGGGCAACACGCACGATATTGTTTTCAGGCTGCTGCGCCGTTAACGAACAACCCGCCGTCTGAGTATGGAACCTGAGTAGCCAACTGCGTTCGTTTTTCGCTTTGTACTTTTCTTTCATCCGTCGCGCGTAAATGCGTCGCGCGGCGCGGTACTTGGCAATTTCTTCAAAGAAATCTGAGTGGGCGTTGAAAAAGTACGACAACCTCGGCGCGAATTCATCGATATCCTGCCCGGCTTCGACAGCCGACTCGACATACTGGAACCCGTCGGCCAGCGTGAAAGCCAGTTCCTGCACGGCAGTGGCGCCTGCTTCTCGAATGTGATAACCGGAGATCGAAATCGTATTATACTGCGGGACATTTTTCGAGCAGTAATCCATCATGTCGGTAATCAACCGAATGGACGGACGCGGCGGGAAGATAAACTCCTTTTGTGCGATGTACTCTTTGAGGATATCGTTCTGAAGAGTGCCGCGCACTTTGTCAAACGGAACGCCCTGCTTCTCGGCGACACAGAGATACATGGCCAGAGCCATCGAGGCGGATGAGTTTATCGTCATCGATGTGGATACCTGCGAGAGATCGATACCGTCAAACAGTATCTCCATGTCGGCCAGGCTGTCGACGGCCACGCCACACTTGCCCACTTCGCCGAGCGAGCGAACATGATCGGAATCGTAGCCCATCAGCGTCGGCAGATCGAAGGCTGTCGAAAGGCCGGTGCCGCCGCTTTTCAGAAGATACTTGAACCGCTCGTTAGTTTGCCTGGGCGTGCCCATTCCGGCAAACTGACGCATCGTCCACAACCTGGTGCGATACATGGTATGATGCACACCGCGTGTATAGGGATACTCGCCGGGCAGACCTATCTTATCGAAATAGTAGCCGTCACCGTTGGCACCCACAACCGAGTCAGGCGTGTACAGTTCATCGATGTCGACACCGGAAACGGTAAAGAAACGGGGCTTCGATTTTTTCTGTCTTGTCTTCTCAGCCGTCCTGTTCCAATCGGTCAGGCGGGCCTCAAGATTGTCCAGTAAACTCTTGGTAAACACAATAATCTCTCCACTATTCACACAGCCAAAGAAGATATGTAATGCGCCCGGCAAAAGCAAGCCGACCGGTTCATTTTTGGACGGCCGCCACCGCCTACTAACATTGTGGACCTCAATAGGTTATTAGCTGAGCTTAATAAGTCCATGGGAGCGCCGTCATGCTGCCGATGCTCGTCGATTCCTGGTTGACACTTTATTGCGACCAACCTACTTTGATGCCCACATGAATCAGCATGACCCGAAAGCCAAGCTATCAGAGCGATCCGAGTTCTCAATCGCGGCGGGAATTACGCTGGGTGTAGTTGTGCTTTCGTTTTTCCTGCATTGGAAATGGTGCGGCTCATACATGCAACTCTCCGAGGATATCTTTGTTGAGTCTCACCAGATGAGACTCAGCACTTATCCATTCTCAATACGTCCCTTCATGGCCAACTCGATTGAATTATTCGGAAGGTTGTTTTTGTTTGAAGTGAAGACGTCGTTCTTTGCCGTTCAGTTTTCGTTGGCCGCTGCTATCGGCCTGAGTTTCTACTACTATCTGAGACAGCTTCGATTCTCGGTCGGTTGGTCGCGGCTGGGCTTGTTTCTGGTTCTGAGCGCCTACCCGATTCTGGCTGCACATATCGAGCCGATGCACACCTGGGACGATCTGTGGGCGCACCTGTTCGTGATGTTGGCGATAGTGGCATTGCTGAAGTCACGCTTGATCACTGGTTTAATCTGGTTCACACTGAGTTGTTTCGCGCGCGAACAAAGTCTTATTTTCTATGGTCCTATGCTGGTCACGGCCATGATGTACTGCAAACAAGTGCCGCGACGCAGGATAGTACTGATGTCGGCGGTGCCGGTTGTTGTTTATGCCGTCTACTATCTCGTCGTTTGGCAGACCCCGGACCCGGCGCGCTATTCGCTGATACTGTTCAATTTCGAGAATCCGCTGCGAACCTCGGATACACTGTTCTCGCTTTTCATATCGTTCGGTTTTCTCTGGCCGTTGGCGCTGGCCGGACTCGTGCGCAAAGGCGTCGATCCCTCGGCCCGCTTCTTGAAGCTTGGGACATGGCTCACCCTGCCGGTTACGTTGGTGCTGACCCTGTTCTTTACCAACGCGCGTGAAACGCGGATACTGTTTCCACCGTTTATTTTCATGATTCCGCTGACCCTGGTGGCCCTGAAGTCCGTCTACGACTGGCTAAAACCAAGATTGTCATGGCGCTTCGCCGCCGTGGGTTTGATCGTATTGGTAGCCCTGATGACGGTCGGTGTTTGGCTTGGGTATGAAGCTTTCCCCGAGTTCGAGTACCGGCGATGCCAGAACTTTCAGCGGATGTGGGCGGGGATTCACTTTGGGTTGATTTTCAGCCTGCTGGCGTTTTGGATTGTACGAATGTGGTCGCGGGGCAATGACCGATCAATATGAGCCTGTATACTTGCGCGCTTGTTTTCGCAAGGAGATGGTGCTGTCGGGCGACTCGCCTGACGGCCAGTAGACTGGAAGGCAGATGTCGGGCGGTGTCGCCCAACACCACTCAAACCGGATGAGATTGCAATCGATCTGTAGGGTGGGTCCGCCTTCGCCTGCGCGCCGCGGCGTGGACCCGCCTATGTCGGCAGGATCACAGTCCGCCGCGGCGGACTGCCCTACTTCTGCCGCCCACCCGGTCAAGCCGGGTTTCGCGCGCTTCGCGCGAAACCTCATGGTGAGCGGAGTCGAACCATGAACGCTTGGTAAGATTCACCCCTCGACTGCGCTCGGGGTGACATTGTCAGGAGCACAGGGCTCGTGACCTACTTGAGAGCGTCAGGTCACATCCCCGGCCTGTGGCGGGGGACAAGACCGGCCGCAACGTGCTGATTAGACTATTTCAACCCACCCGTCGCAAAGCCTCTGGGTGGGGTACCGGATGAAATAGCAATCGATCAATCCGAGTCTGAATACTTTCGTGCCTGTTTCTCGAATTGCGGATTGCTCAGTTGTTTGACCTTCTTGTCAAGCTCCGACAGGTCGCGCGCCGTGAGCTTGCTTAGTTCTTTGGGGAAGGTGCCAGAGGCGATGCTGTCGTATACTTTTTCCATCCGTCTCTGTACGGACTTGTCAATAACCTTGGGTCCCGTTTGCACAGCGCCGAAACGAGCAGCCACCGAGATGCGCCTAAGCATACCCTCGATACCGTGCTTCTTGATGAGATCGACAATCAGATCAAGTTGGTAGGCTACCTCCAGATATGCGTTCTCAGCCGGCAGCCCTTTTTTTACCAGCGTCTCAAAACCGCTCTTGACCAGCATGGCCAGCCCACCGCATAGCACAGCCTGCTCCCCGAACAGGTCGCCCAGTGCTTCGGCTTCGAAGGTGGTGTGCACGAGTCGTTTTTTGTCAAACCCGACAGCCTGAGCCAGTTCGCGAACTGTTGCCAAGGCTCGCCTGGATTTGTCTTGATGGACAGCGATGAACGCCGACAATGGCTTGGCACTTCCATAATGCTCACGCACGGCCACGCCCGGAGCGTGCGGCGCCAGCATGACCACGTCGCATTCCCGGGGCGGTACTACCAGCATGAAATAGATCGACATGCCGGCCAGGAACAGCAGCGTTTTCGCAGGCGTCAGCGTTTGAAGGATTTGTTGTTCGAAGACCGCGCTATGTAAATGATCCGGAAAGGCAAAAGCGATGATATCGCCCTTATCGGCCGCCCGACGGACAGTGGTGATGTGGTCGATCCCATCGGCGCTTGCCTGACGTCGCGACTTGGAACGTGGTCGCAGCCCGACTATTACGTCATAGCCTGACTCTTGCAGGTTGAGCGCAATAGCCCGACCCTGAGAACCATAGCCGATGACCGCGACGGTCTTGTTCTGGTGCTTGAGTTTTACCATAGAAGGAATATAAATTCCCGATTGACATTTGCCAACCCACACGTTGATTATCTACTATGAAACCCTGGGACCCATCAATGATCAACCTGGTCCGGTCGGCGCTGGAGGAAGACATCGGAAAAGGCGATGTAACCTCACTGGCGGCGCTGGAACCGGATGTGGTCAAGGGTGTCATAGTGGCCAAGTCAGAAGGGGTCCTAAGCGGCATGGCGCCGGTTATCCTGACGTTCGAGATGGTCGATTCGGCCAACAAACTTACTGCGCTGAAAGCGGATGGCGATAGTTTCAAGCCGGGGGAGACTGTTGTCGAGCTTGAGGGTTTGAATCAGACACTTTTGACGGCCGAACGTACCGCCTTGAATTTTCTGGCTCATCTCAGCGGCGTGGCCACGCTGACCGATCGGTTCGTCAAAGCCGCTGGCGGCACCAACTGCACCATCCTCGATACACGAAAAACCACGCCCGGTTTTCGCAGCCTGGAAAAAGATGCTGTCAAGCATGGCGGCGGGGAGAACCACCGGCGAGGGCTGTTCGACATGGTGCTGATAAAGGACAACCACATCGCCGCCGCCGGGTCAATCGAAGGCGCCGTCATGCGTGTGCGGGAGTGGCTGGATTCAACCGATTACCGACTCCAGTTCGATGTTCCCGCTGATAAGATTGAAATAGAGGTGGAAGTTAGCAACCTGGAGGAACTCAGCGAGGCGATCAACGCTGGTGTGCACAGGCTGCTGCTGGACAATCAAAGGCCGGACAGTTTGAAAGAACTGGTGACCACAGCACGACGATTAAACTTAGAGGTGAAACTCGAAGCATCCGGCAACGTGACGCTCGGGAATATCGGCGAGGTGGCCGCCAGTGGTGTTGACTATGTCTCGATCGGCGCTTTGACCCACTCCGCCCCGGCGTCCGATTTCTCAATGAAGTTGTTTTCCTGACATGAACGATAAAGCGCGTCTTGAAAGTCTGGCCGATGATATCCTGCTGACTATACGCTCCCGACCGGGTCGTGTGCGGACGATATCCTCCCTGGTTGAACGCTTCGGAGTCAGCGAAGATGACCTCAGCCGCGCCCTGCTTTATATCACCCAGTGGGGGTACCGATTGAAGCATGGCCGCAATGGGGTCACCTATTTGGACGCACCGGACCTTCTCACAGCCACCGAGATCGGCTACCAGCTTAAGACCAAGTACCTGGGGCGGACGATATATGCCTACAATTCGGTCCACTCGACCAACGATATCGCCGCTCGCCTGGCGGTCGAGGGTGCGCCGGAAGGGACTCTCGTGACCAGTGAAATCCAGACCAAAGGGCGTGGCCGTCTCAGCCGGTCCTGGCATTCTCCACCCGAGACCGGCATCTATGCGTCGATCATTTTGAGGCCGGGCTTTGCATCCGAACAAGCGCCGGGATTGTCGATCATGACGGCCCTGGCTTTGGCCGACACGATAGAAGCATACTGCCCGGACCAGACCAAAATCAAATGGCCCAACGACGTGCTGATATCCGGACGCAAAGTGGCCGGAATTCTGACCGAACTGGCCGCCGAGGGTCGACGCATCGAGCATGTCGTGATCGGTGTCGGCATCAACGTCAACCATCAGGCCGAAGATTTCCCCAGCGAACTGCGACCCACTGCAACATCGCTGCGCCGCGCTACCAGACGCAAACAGTCTCGCGTGGAACTCCTGCAAAAATTCCTGGTGCGTCTGGAGAAGGAGTATAACGGCTACAAAAAACGAGGTTTACGCACCAGCCGAACAAGATTGCGTTGGTATTCGTCGCTGATGGGCCATCAGGTTAAGCTGGCCTTGGGGCGCAGGATTATCGAAGGTAGGGTGCTCGACTTCGACTTAGACGGCAGCTTGATCTTACAAACGGAACAGGCCCGGGTCACTCTTTGCAGTGGTGAAGTAACTGTGGTCAAGGAATGATGGCGGGTAGCCCCACTCACTGCGCCCACCCTTCGACTCCGCTCAGGGTGAGGTTATGGGACACGGAGCGTGAGATTGCAAGTCGCGAGGCGCAAGGAACCCATTTATGGGTGTCATTCCCGCGAAGGGTGGCCGCCCCAAACCTTGTTTGGGGCGGGAGTTCATACTTCGACTGCGCTCAGTATGACCCAAACGTGACGCACGTCGACGTACACCACGCACCCGACCTTTTTTGGGGCGGGAGAATTCAGGTGGTGTTGGGCGACCCCGCCCGACACCTGTATGACAATAGACAGACTGTCAGGCGAGTCGCCCGACAGCACCGCCAATTGGATACAAAAACTAAACCGAGAATTAGGAATCACAAATGTCCGACCCCAATGTCAAAATCACAATAGTCCCCAACGGACCGGCCTTAATACAGACCGAAAAGGCCCAGATCAAATTAGTCGATGGTTCTCTGATTGAGAGGGAAGGGCGTTTTTCGATCTGCCGCTGCGGTTGGTCCGAGAACAAGCCCTTCTGTGACGGTAAGCACACCAGTTGCGGCTTCAAGGGGTGATGAATCACTCTTTCGCGCTTCGCGTGCCATTGACCTCACCCTGAGCGGAGTCGAAGGGTGCACGGTCAGGCCGTGTCTTGGTGGCTCAGCTTTTTTCAGAGACCGGCGTGAAGCGCAAAAATGCGACTTATCGCCACGCTCAAAGCCGCTTTGGGGGTGATTCACTTTACTTTCCGCCCCAAACAAGGTTTGAGACGGTCACGCGGCCGTGCGTAGTTACAGTACGACTGGGTACATGGGTAACACTTTTTTCTTATTCCCCTCTCGAGAGGGGTGCCCCGCCGACGGCGGGGCGGGGTGTGTTCTTCGCAGCGTCGAATCAATAACACACCCCTAAATCCCCTCTCAAGAGGGGACTTTTAAGCATGAGTCTATGGATTGTGTACCAACTTCAGACAAATCCTGGCATCGAGCTAAATCGGATTTGTTCAGGAAGGTCGGCTACTCTGCGGTAACCGCGGTGGCCAGGTAGTGGCCAGGTTGATCGTCGATTACCACATCGGTAAACTTACTTTTGTGGAGAATCTCAGTCAGCAAACTCTCAGGAGGAAGTTCATCATTAGCCACCACGCCACCGATTCGATGGTGTATGGCCGAGAGCTCTTTGGATGACTGTAAGTGTATGATGTAGAACTTGGACCCTTTCTTAAGCACCCGATGGACTTCATCGACTGTTTGCTGCTTGTCCGAAAAATACGGAAAAGCACTGAAGGCGACACCCAGGTCAAAGTGGTCGCTGCGGAACGGCAGTGAGGCCACATCACCATCAATACAGTTGACGTTGGAAAAAGGGAAGTTACGATGTGCTTTAAGCACCATTTGCAAAGAGAAATCGACGCCGGTGACTGATCCTTGAGGGCCTACTTTGCGCCGGATCAGGTCAAATAATATCCCGGTGCCGCAGCCCAAGTCAATCACGTTCATGTCGGTTTGTACTCCAAGACCGTCCACAATGTGCGACAGCCGTTCGAGGTCCTCGGAGGTGAACATGAGGTCCCACTCCGAAGCGAGAAGATCGAAGAATTCCTGGTGCGGGTCTTGCATAACGGACGTAATAAATTGTTTACTGACGTTCTGTCAAGAAATTTCGCATGTCAAAAACGAATGCATGTTCGATTAAGCCGGTTGAAAAGTCTCCAATCACAGGTGCGGCAGGCCTTGCGGACCCCCGCAAGTGGACTTTAGTGAGCCGCCGGCCATGGTCAGGCCGTGTCGCAATCGTGTGTTCCACCGGTTCCTGCGTTCGCCGAAGGCGAGCGTGTGAACCGGTGGTGCTTGAGGTTGCTCTCACAACACGATGTCGAGAATCGCAGGGTCACAACCACGCCTAGGGCGTGGTCAGGACCCTGCGAAACCCTATTAAGACACAGACTGTCCGCTCAGGATGAGGCGGTGGACGCGCGAAGCGCGAGATAGTGGTTTATCACCGCGCAGCACGAAATAGTGGCTTACCACCTTGCCGATTTGTCGCCTTGTCGGGGTGCGAATATGTGATATGATATTGCAGAAATCCGCTTTGAGCCGGAGTAAACTGTCCGTATATTACAGGTTACATTTTTTGGACGAGATGATATGGCCAACAGCAATCGTAATAGGAAAAACCAGCAGTACTTGCACGTCAAAGGCGCCCGCGAACACAACCTGCGCAACATTGACGTCAAAATTCCCCGCAACAGCCTCACCGTGATTACCGGGCTGTCCGGTTCCGGCAAGAGTTCGCTGGCTTTCGATACCATTTACGCCGAGGGGCAACGGCGCTATGTCGAATCATTGTCGGCTTATGCCCGCCAGTTTCTCGGACTGATGGAGAAGCCGGATGTCGACTTTATCGAGGGATTGTCCCCGGCTATCTCGATTGAGCAAAAAGGCACGCCCAAAAACCCGCGCTCGACGGTCGGTACCATAACCGAAATCTACGATTATCTCAGACTTCTGTTCGCTCGGGTAGGTGTGCCGCACTGTGTCCAGTGCGGCCAGCCGATTACTCAGCAAACGGTGGAGCAGATCGTCGATTCGGTACTTACATTCGAAGAGGGCACGCGCATGATGGTGCTGGCCCCGCTGGTGCGGGGCAAGAAAGGGGAGCACAAAGAGATTATCGAAGAGGCTCTACGCGAAGGTTACGTCAGGCTGCGTGTCGACGGCGAAGTGGTGGAGACCGATAGCGAATTCGAACTCGATAAAAAGAAGAAACACACTATCGAAGCGGTCATAGACCGCCTGGTGGTCAAGGCAAAGTCGAAACGACGTTTGGCCGACTCGGTCGAAACCGGCCTCAAGACCGGCGGCGGCACGGTGTTGGTGAATATCAAGGGGAAAGACCTGTTGTTCTCCGAGCAGTTCGCCTGCCTTAATTGTAACATCAGCTACGACGAACCAAGTCCGCGTCTGTTTTCATTCAACTCTCCGTTTGGGGCTTGCAAGGTCTGCGACGGACTCGGGCAGAAAATGGAAATTGATCCCGATCTGGTCGTGCCGGATCGTTCATTGTCTATCTCCGACGGCGCTATCAGGCCCTGGGGTGGTGCAGAGATGTCCAATTGGTACCGCTACCAACTCAAAGGGGTGGCCAAGCACTTCGATTTCAAGTTTTCGACACCGTTCAAAGGACTGCCCGAAAAAACCCAGGAGGTTGTCCTTCACGGCTCCGGTCGGCAGGAAATCGATTTCGAATTCGAGCACACCTCCGGCAAAGGCCGTGGCTCCGGCGTGTACACATCCAAATTCGAGGGCGTGATCCCTCATCTTGAACGGCGCTACAAGCAGACTGAGTCATCCGGTGTGCGACAATGGATCGAGAACTACATGTCGATAACCGACTGCCCCTCCTGCCAGGGCGCCAGGCTAAGACCGGAAGCGCTGGCCGTGATACTGGACCGTGAAACAATCGACAGCCTGACAGCCAAATCGATCAAGGAGATTCGCGCCTTCTTCCGCCAGATCAAACTTTCCAAGCGTCAGCAGACTATAGCGCGTCAGATTCTGAAAGAGCTGAAAGAACGGTTGGGCTTTCTGTGCGATGTCGGTTTGGACTACCTGACCCTCAACCGCGCCGCCTCGACACTCTCCGGCGGTGAAGCCCAGCGGATCAGACTGGCTACGCAGATCGGTTCGCGGCTGGTTGGCGTCTTGTACATTTTGGATGAGCCTTCGATTGGATTGCACCAGCGCGACAATCGAAAATTGCTCAACACTCTGATAGAATTGCGCGACATCGGCAACACCGTGCTGGTGGTCGAACATGATCGCGAAACAATCGAAGAGGCCGATTTTGTCATCGACCTCGGCCCCGGCGCCGGTGTCAACGGCGGGCATGTCGTGGCCACCGGACGGCCCAGCGCTATTCGTAAATCCAAGAAATCGATCACCGGGCAGTACCTGGCCGAGACTCGCAAGATAGATACACCGCTGGCTCGTCGGGAGCCGAACGGATCGTTTATCAGGCTGACCGGCGCCACCGGTAACAACCTGAAGAACATCGACCTGGAAGTACCGCTGGGCGTTTTTGTGGTTGTGACCGGCGTATCAGGGTCCGGCAAGTCGACGTTAATCAACGAAACTCTCTACCGTCTGTTGGCCCGTCAGTTTTACCAGAGCCGCAAAGCGCCGCTGCCTTACGATAGTGTCGATGGGCTGGACCACATCGACAAAGTGATCGACATCGATCAGTCACCAATCGGTCGCACGCCTCGTTCCAACCCGGCCACCTACACCGGCGTCTTCACGCACATTCGCGACCTGTTCGCCGGGCTGCCCGAAGCCCGCGCGCGCGGCTATCTGCCGGGACGGTTTTCGTTCAATGTCAAAGGAGGCCGCTGCGCTGCCTGCGACGGTGACGGCATCATCAAAATCGAGATGCACTTCCTGCCTGATGTTTACGTCAAGTGCGACGTATGCAAAGGCAAACGTTACAACCGTGAGACGATGGAAGTAACGTTCAAAGGAAAGTCTATCGCCGATGTGCTGGACATGACGGTCGATGAAGCGTTGATCTTTTTTGAAAACATCCCCCGTATCAAGAAGAAACTGCTCACTCTGGCCAATGTCGGCCTTGGCTACATCCATCTCGGTCAGCAGGCGACCACGCTCTCAGGCGGTGAAGCCCAGCGGGTCAAACTTGCTACCGAGCTTTCCAAACTGGCCACGGGGCGAACGCTGTATATCCTCGATGAACCGACCACCGGGCTGCACTTTGAAGACATTCGCATGTTGCTCGGTGTGCTCGAAGAACTGGTTGATCGTGGTAACACGGTGCTTGTTATCGAACACAATCTTGATGTCATCAAGACGGCCGACTGGGTGATCGACCTCGGTCCCGAAGGCGGCGACGACGGTGGAAGGATTCTTGCTGCCGGTACGCCGGAGGATGTGTCTTATGTCGGCAAGTCCTACACCGGCCAGTATCTCAAGCCGGTGCTGGGGGTGCAGGTGGGCCGAGCGAAACCCGCTGTGGTGAAGACTCCGCTGGGTACGTAATACTACTCTCCACCCATCTCCAAGTTTGCCACAGTTATCCGTTTGTCAATCAGGTCCATTGTTTGTCACCCCCGCGATGGCGGGGGTCCATCTTCCGATTGGAGCAGGCAGCACCACGGATGGATTCCCGCCTTCGCGGGAATGACTGGTCGCGCGCCCAGCAGACCGGCCAACAACACACTCCGCCGCAAACAAGGTTTGAGACGGCCACCCGAGGCGCTTTGAAACCCGGACGAACGTCCGGGCCACCCAGTCCCCGCTTGGAGCCCCGCTAAACCGATCCCGGTAACCAGCCGATTAATAACATGATAACCGATAGTTCGGCCCGGCGACAGATACGCCCGGCAGAATCGTCGATGTTGTGTCAGGTCTTGAGCCCCGGCGAAGGCGGGGCAGGTGGCCCACAGCTTGCTGTGGGGTTCGTGGGATGTTGCGCTGGGTCCTTTGCCCCGCCACAGGCGGGGGATGAGACCCTGCGCGTTGGTGACGAGCAGGGTCGCACTCCTCCGCGGCGGACCAGGACCCTGCTGAACGGTCCGAATGTCAGGACCACAAGGGGTCCCGACCTACTGGATGATGAAATTGTCAGGACCACAAGGGTTTCCGACCCACCAGATTCGGCAATGTATATGAACGAGCCACTGAAAAAAGAAATTGGCTTTATCCTAAAAGACCTCCTCAAAGTGGTCAAAGTCGTTTCCATGTACCCGGCCGACAATCCGCTGCCTCAGTCGATGAGGCTGTCGTTCGCCGAAAAGCTGGTCAGTATTGTCGAAGAATACGGCGCTTTCCGAATCCGCGTCACCAAGGGTGTGCTGGAATATGAAGGCGAGGAGGTCTACGAGGACAAGTCCAAAGAAGAATCACTGGCTGCTCTGTTTTTCGAGACCGGGATCACCGAGTTCGAATTCCGGCCCGGTCTTGAAGTCGACGACGTTTACAAACTTCTGGACGCGGTGCGGACCTACCTGAACACACCCGGACGCACCGAGGACCTTGTCGGGTTGATTTGGGAGGCGGGTATATCCGGCTTTGTAATCGAGACGCTCGAAGATGTGGCTCTTTCGGACTACGACTCCGGATTCGATGTCAACGAGTACCTGGAGCAAGGCGATCGTCAATCCACCGGCGGCGGTCAGTTCGGATTTGAGGACAACGAGAAGTATACGCAGATATTCGCCCAAAGTGATGCCGGTACGACGTCAATAGAACAAGCTTCATTAGGCGACAGTGGGGAACTTTCGGAGTTACCGGTGGGCCATGACGCTTCGATCATGGCCGCACCGGACTCCGGCGCCGGCGGCTATCCGGTGGGTGCCGATGAGGATCAAACCTCATTCGATGCCGTCGAGGCGGCGCCCGGTACCGACGATGGCGCGGGGATACCCATCGAAGTAGCCCGCGCCCTCGGTCTGAGCGCACCGTCCGGCGATGCCCCGTCCCCGCCCACCTCGACCCTGCCCAACACGACCCTGCAAATGAACGATCGGTTCAGCATGTCCGAAGAAGAAGCCGGTATCGTTCAGGAGATGCTTATCGATGATGCCGACTTTGATCCGCATGAGTCGACTTTGGAACTGGCCAAAGAGGTGCTCTTTCTGGAACCGGATCTGCCCGGGTTCGATGAGACCGTCACGATTTGCGAGAAAATAATCAACGAATTCGTGGCCGCCGGAAAACTGATCAACGCCGGTAGTCTGTTGGCTCACCTGAAAACGCTTGAGGAAAAACTAAGGCAGAAGAAACCGGCCTGGTCGGTCCGACTGATTGAGGCCGGTGTCACAGCCGGTAGTCGCGAACGGCTGGCGGTACTGGCGGAATCGATGAACGCTCATCCGGAGGTGGGTGTGTCCGAGATCAAGAAGTATCTTGACAATTTGGGCTGGGAATCGCTTAGCGGTATCACCGATCTTATGGGAGAGTTTGAGCACCATCTGCATCGGGAAGCCCTCAAGGATTATCTTACCGCGCGGGGACAAGATAATATCGACATCGTAGCCAAGGGCGTGTTTGACAAACGCTGGCAGGTGGTCCGCAATTCGGTGACGATCCTGGCCCGAATCGGTGATGCCAGGGCGCTCAGGTATCTCGAGCGCGTAGTAGAGCATGAGGAGCCGCAAGTGCGCATGGAGTTGGTAACGGCGCTCAAGAGCAGCCCGACGTCAGAGTCGTTGGGCCTGCTCAAGACACTGGTAGCCGATTCCGATCGGGCCATCCGCGGTTTGGCCGTCGAAGCCATCGTTGCCCGTCGCGGTGAGGATGCTTTTGGAGTTATCGGCGAGGTGATCGATGACAACAGCTTTGCATCGTTGGATGGGACCGAGCAGCAGTCGTTGTTGAACGCCTACTCAAGACTCGGTGGTGAGCAGGCGGTCGGCTACTTATCGCAGTTGATACTGCGCTTCAACCTGTTCGGTGATACTCGCCAGTCGCTCTTTCGCACGGCTGCTTTCGAGGCGCTCTCCTACAATCATAGTGAACGGTCGGAACGTTTGCTGGTCAAGCTGACTTCAAGTTGGCGACCGTCGATTCGCAAGCAGGCCGTTTACACGCTGCAACGTCGCCGTGAGAACATATACGGGGAAGATCAATGACTACCCTGACCGACCAGCAACAGGCCCGGACACTTGGCGGGCAACTCGAACAGCACCTGCTGACCGCCTTCTTTGTCGTCTACAAGACGGCTCGCATAATCGATGAAAACAACCGTACCTTCATCCGCCAGTGCCAGGCTTTTCACAAGTATCTCAAACAGATTTCGAAGGACTCCGGGAGTGTGGCCATCAAGACGGTCTCGGGACGGTATTTCGTCAATGAGCGGATGGTGCGTTTTGACGACACCGGGCTGTCCGGCGCCATGGCCGTGGTACGCGAGTGGAAAGCGGTTGGACTGGGCGGGGTGGTACTGGCAGACGGCATTGAGGAAGGTGATGCCGGCCGTTTGTTCAAGTTCATGTCGGAAATCAAACCGGGTTCGGACAATATCGATGAGTTGTCGGCGCGACTGAAGGCGGCCCAACTGGCCCACGTGAAACTCCTGTCGGCAAAAGAGGTCAACGCCGAACATTCAAACACCACCGAAGAGGTTCGACGTGAGTTTCGTTCGGCAGCCCGGGCCAATTTCTTCAGGGCCATGAACGTAGTCGAGGAAACCGTAGTCGGGCTTTCCGAACACAAAGAGGTCAATGTTTCCAAAACCAAGCGTGTCGTCCACACCCTGATCGATCACATAGTGCGCGACGAGTCATCGTTGATCGAGTTAACGGCTATTCGTGATTACGACGACTACACCTATGCTCACTCGGTGAATGTCTGCGTCTATGCTCTTACCCTGGGTGTGCGCCTGGGTTTGGATCGGCCTCGTTTGGCTCAATTGGGATTTGCTGCTATCTTCCATGATGCCGGTAAGGTCAAGCTGCCCACCGACCTGATCCGAAAGCCGGATAAGTTTGATGAGGACGACTGGCTTCAGATGCAACGTCATCCCTTGTTGGGAGCCAAGACGATTATGCGAAGTCTCAAACTCGACGTTCATACGGCGCGTGCCGCCCGGGGCGCTTTCGAGCATCATATCAGCCCCGATAACTCCGGCTACCCCCGTCTACCCGACCGCAAACGTCCGGTGAATCTGTTTTCGCGCATTATCTCAATTGTGGACAGTTTCGATGCCCTCACTTCGGGTCGTATCTACATCAAGAAAGCCATTCCGGCCGACGAAGTGCTGCGCAAAATGCATTTTCAGATGCATGCCAAGTTTGATGCCTTCCTTTTGAAACTCTTCACCGATGTGGTCGGTATTTATCCGGCCGGCTCGCTGGTTCTGTTGAGTACCGATGAGGTGGCGCTGATTCTGACCAACAGCGAAACTGATCGCAATCGGCCATACGTGAAGATCATCGGCAACCAGCAGGGGCCGTTATCGGAACCGGAGTGGGCGGACTTGTCTTTGCCGGAAGAGAGTGCCCGTGTCGTAGTGCGGCTCATCGACCCCGAAAGATATGGACTGAATACCCGCGATCTGATTCTGCGCGACTAAAAGCCAACCGACAAGATAGCTCTCACGCCACGGTCGACGGTGGGCGTCACCGATATGGTCAGAACGTCGTCGTCCTGACGCGGAAAGCCGGACAAGTGCGCATCGACGTAGGCATCGAACATCGACACAAAAGCCACGATCACCGCAAACCAGGTGTATTTGGATCGTTCGTCTTTTCGGTCCTGATAGAGCGTGTAGTAGTCGTTGCGCAAAGAGACATTCTCGGTGGGAGTTTCATCGAACAGTTGGCGGAAATCGGACACTTGCCGGTGATAGTGAAACGCAGCGCCCACCATCCAGGCCTCCAGTCCCAGATAGACCAGAGCCTTGATATGACGTTTGTTGCCCTGTTGTCCCCAGCCGGGAAGGACCATAGACTTGAACATGGCTACCATCGGGCGCTGACCCAGCCTTTGCTCCAGGTTGGTGGAGTCGGTGACTGGTCGGTAGCCCTTCAGGCTTTGACCGGGGTTGAAGACAACGGTGTCGACGGCTGCCACACTGTCGACCGGCAGGGAATCTACATTGAGTGAATCAGTCGGCAAGACCATCGTGCTGTCTACCGCTTCGGTCGAATCAGCCGGTTGGGTGTCGGCGCCGAAGGTCGAGGAGCCAATGAATGCCGGCACCACGATCAGCAAGAATAGTTTCATTGATCACACTGCCGCATTGTCACTGAAAGACTTTCAACTGTTTGTCATCGATTTTGATTTCGACCAGGTTGGTCGGCAGTTCGATCAGTTCACCGTCGAGATAAAGAGTCCGTCCCTGTATGGGTTGGATGGTGATAACCGAACCACGGAAGAGCCGGACGTTGGCGCCGTAAAGGAATTTGCCGGAGTGGAGTTGGCGGGCGAATGTCCCCAACTCGCGATGCCCCACTGAAACATCGAAAATAATCTCGGCTCGGCGGTCATCGGTCAGCGAGGCCGGCGACATGGCCAACCCCCCCGCATGCGACAGCAGATTGACATTCAGGAGAGTGGGGGAAATCTCAAAACGGAAAGCATCCACTTTAACCACCAGTTTCTTCGGTTCGATTTTGGACGCGGCCTGACCCACCACACGAGCCCAGCCCATCCCCAGGCGGGGTGTCTTTTGGTCGGCCAGCATCCTGGTTAGATGCGGTATCAGACCCAGCCCGATGGCGCCGAAGAAAGGTTGTCCGGACACGTTGCCGACATCGATCAAGCGAACTTCGCGTCCGGCAATTCTCTTAATACAGGCAGCGGCGCCCAGATCGGTGTAGAGTGAGCGTCCTATATTGTTGAACCGGCCCATCGGCAAGAGTCCGACCGGTATGTCGGCGAACCGGGCGGCCCGCGCTACCAGATTGAAAGTACCGTCACCGCCGCAGGCCACGAGGGAAGTAACCCGACCGCGCCGCTCAAACATTTGCGGCAACAGACGTCGCCCCCGCCGCCGGCCACAGGCCGCCTGAGCTGCGTCCGACAGTTCGTGAGCGCTCTTGGGCCTGATCACAGTATACTGGTCGCCCCGTTTTCGGATCGCGGCGGTCAATCGCTCGATCGGTTCCGGGCGATAGGTAGCGGCGCTTTCGTTCACGATTACGCAGACGTGCCTGCGTGGTTCTGTTTTGCGGCGTGGTCGTTGCATCTGTCTATTATAGTCAAAAAACCGATCTCCGGTAACATTTATAATGTTCGTCTTGCAATCGCCAAGACATCTTACGTTGTGGTAGTCGAGTCTTCAGACTCGGCTACGGCTGCCAACGCGATCTGAAGATCACGCGGGCACGAATAACACACCCCTAAATCCCCTCTCGAGAGGGGACTAAGAAAACTGTACGACCGGGTACATAGGTTACACTTTAGACCGGGCACATGGGTAACACTTTTTTCTATTTCTGTTCTTTTTTGTCTTTATTGCTGTTCTCTCTTTTTGGTTTCCGTGGAAGATGTATTAGTCGC